>DASPJC010000138.1:0-7858 GCA_035628815.1 Ohtaekwangia sp.
TATGGCACTGGATACAACGGTCGAAACCCTAACCAGACCTTCAGACAGTGGTGGCAGACAAACGTGGATATCAAGGAGCAGAAAGAGGCTTACTTCCGCAACCGCCAGAACGTAACATGGAACTGGAATGGTGCTGCTACAGGCCCCCTGTACTCAGACAACCCATACTGGTCACGTTATGAAAACTACTCGAATGATTCCAGGGATCACTTCTTTGGTTATGCAACATTGAATTATGAGGTGACCGATTGGTTGAGTGTGATGGGCCGTGCGTCTTACGATGGAACATATGACCTCCAGGAAGAACGCCTGGCCATCGGAAGCGCTGGTACCAGCCAATATGCGCGCTTCAACCGGTCTTACAGCGAGTCGAACTTCGACCTCATGCTGAATTTCAAAAAGGACATTACGCCTGATATCAGTTTCCGCGGTTTGCTGGGAAGCAATATCCGGAGAACAAGACTGGCTTCTATCCGAGCATCAACGAATGGCGGTCTGGTTGTACCACGTCTCTATTCCTTGTCTAACTCACTCAGTCCGATAAATCCTCCGACTGAAGAGTACGAACGTGTAGGTGTCGATGGTGTTTTTGCCAGCGCTACCTTTGGATACAAGAACCTGGTGTTCATTGAGGCAACTGCCCGTCAGGACAAGTCAACAACGCTTCCCCTGGATGACAATACCTATTTCTACCCTTCAGTTTCCGCAAACTTTGTGTACTCTGAAGTTGTCAAAGTACCGTGGTTATCTCATGGTAAAATCAGAGCGAACTATGCCAAAGTAGGTAATGATGCGCCTGCATTGAGCATCTACGACGTATACGACAAGCCGACAGGCTTTGGATCTATTCCGCTCTTCTCGCTTCCGAATATCAAAAACAACAATACACTGAGATCAGAAAACACCAAGAGCTATGAACTCGGTATTGAAGCTGAGTTCCTGGAAGGTCGTGTAGGTCTTGATGTTACAGCTTACAAAACCAACTCGTTCGACCAAATCCTCAACGTGGCTGTTTCTGGTGCTACAGGATACACCGGTAAATGGGTAAACTCGGGAGAAGTACAGAACAAAGGTATTGAGGCATCAGTTTTTGGCGTGCCCGTAGAAACGGACGACTTCTCGTGGAGAATCAATATCAACTACACACGGAACCGTAACGAGGTTGTAAGCCTGTACGGTGAAGGTGCCAGTGAGATCCTGAACTACCCGCTGGCAACGCTCCAGGGTGGTGTTTCACTGAACGCTGCCAAAGGTCAACCTTATGGTGTAATACGCGGTAAAGACTTCGTCTATACCAATGGTGAAAGAACCGTTAATGCTGCGGGATATTATGCGACTTCCACAGCTTCCAACATTATCATCGGCGATCCTAATCCCGATTGGCTGGCCGGTATCAACAACTCGCTGCGCTACAAGGGTATTACTTTCAGCTTCCTGATCGATATCCGCAAAGGCGGCGACGTATGGTCCCTCGATCAGTGGTACGGTGAAGCAACAGGACTTTATCCTAACAGCGTTGGCTTGAATGATAAAGGCAACCCCAAAAGAGATCCTGTAGCAGATGGTGGTGGCATACTGCTGCCAGGTGTTCAGGCGGACGGTTCTGTTAACACTGTCTATGGTGAAAACCTCGATGGCGACGGACAACTTCCTTTTGGATACGCTGCGAACGGCTATTCAGGTGCCCCTCATAAATGGTACGTTTACGATGGCAGCTATGTGAAGTTGCGTGAAGCAACGATCACTTATTCCTTGCCGCAATCTATCATCGGTGGTCTTAAAGCTTTCAAAGCTATCGACTTATCGTTGATTGGTCGCAACCTCTGGATCATCGACAAGAAAATGGAATACGCCGATCCTGAAGAAGGCCTGAGTTCAGGCAATATCAACGGCGGCTACCAAAGCGGTGCTTACCCGATGGTAAGGTCTTATGGATTTAATGTTAAACTAACTTTCTAGCCTTACAGTTATGAAAAAAATATTAATGGTAATTCTGCCCCTGGTGCTGGTGACCGCCTGCGTTGACAGCCTGGATGACTGGAATATTGACCAGAAACGCGCCTCGGTAGTTCCCGCGCGTACACTATTCACGAATTCTCTGAAAAGTGTTACTGACATATTGACGACGCCGAACGTAAACAGCAACAACTACCGGATGTTTGTCCAGTATTGGGCGACGACGACGTACCTGGATGAGCCGCGTTACAACATGACGCAACGGTTGTATTCGGAGAATCTTTGGAACGCTATCTATCGCGATGCACTTAGCGATCTCAAGGAATCGAAACGCCTGGTAGAAGCTGATGCTTCTTTGGTACCGGCCGTTAAGAACAATCAGCTGGCGCTTATCGGAATTATGGAAGTTTTTGCCTGGAACGTATTGATTAACACGTTTGGTGATGTGCCATATTCTGAAGCGCTGGATCCCGCAAACTCTCTTCCGAAGTATGATGATGCGCAGGATATTTTTAACGATCTCCTCACTCGCCTGGATGCCGCCTTGGCTTTGCTGACACCTGGCGAACCAAGCTTCGGAGCCGCTGATCTGATTTATAGCGGGTCCGCCGCAAAATGGCAAATGTTCGGCAACTCGCTTAAGCTGAAGATGGGTATGCTCATCGCTGACGTTGATGCAGCGAAAGCCGAAACTATCGTTGAAGCCGCAGCACCTAATGTAATCGCATCGAGCGCTGACAACGCAAGGTTCCCTTACATCAGCGCACCGCCTAATAACAACCCTTTGTCAGCTAACCTGAATCCTTTATTCTCAAGCCGCGAAGACTTTGTTATTGCGAGCACCATCGTCGATGCTATGAATGACCTCGATGATCCGAGAAGACCATTCTACTTCACGGAGACCGAACCCGGTGTGTACGAAGGAGGGGACTATGGTTTCTCGAACACCTATGCCGATTTTTCTCATGTCAGTGCGAAAATCATTGAGCCGACGTTCGAAGCGCTCCTGATCGACTATTCGGAAGTTGAATTCCTGCTGGCGGAAGCCGTGGAAAGAGGCTTCGATGTCGGAGGAACCGCGGAAGAACACTATAACAATGCGATCGAGGCGTCCATCCTGTATTGGGGTGGCACGGAAGATGAAGCTGATGATTATCTGGCTCAACCCGAAGTCGCTTATGCAACGGCTGCCGGCGATTACAAAGAGAAAATCGGTACACAGAAGTGGATCGCTTTGTACAACAGAGGTTGGGATGCATGGGTAGAGTGGAGAAGGCTTGATGCCCCCACATTGTTACCGCCAAGCGGACCAAGCATTCCCAATGAGCTGTTTATTCCGGTCCGGATGATTTTCCCGGTAAGAGAGCAAACGGTTAATACGGATCAGTGGGAAACCGCTGCAGCCAAATACGCAAGCGATTCCCCTAACAGCAAGCTGTTCTGGGATGCCAATTAATCGAGGATAACCTTCTCAGTGAAACCACCCTGGAAACAGGGTGGTTTTTTGTTTAGGGGTATGCAGTGGTCACAAAAGCCACCCAATTCGCAGTATAAAATTTTGTTGTCTGCCCGCTTTTTGCATTTTATACCACCATTTGGGGTATTTCTCTGCTATATATCTACTAAAATTTGAGGTACTCACCTTTCGTCTGATTGTTATTTTGATTTAGTTTGGGCGCATAGATCAATTCCATTAACCTAATTATTACCGTATGAAGAGAATTCTACTCGTATGCTTAACAGCGGTGTTTGCACTCGTCACGAGCGAGTCGTGGGCACAGGAGCGGACGGTTTCAGGGAAGATCACATCCCAAACGGATGGATCGGCCCTTCCAGGCGTAAGCGTTGCATTGAAAGGAACAGTAACCGGAACTGTATCCGACGTGGAGGGAAACTACACGTTATCAGTTCCTTCCGGGGGCGGCACCCTGATTTTTTCGTTCATTGGCCTCACGACTCAGGAAATTGAGATCGGCAGCCGGAATGTCATCGATGTCCAGATGGTGGAAGACACCAAACAGCTGACCGAAGTTGTGGTCACCGCACTGGGTATTGAAAAGCAGGAAAGGAACGTCGGATATTCGATTTCCAAGATCAGCAGCGAAGAGTTGATCAGAACGAAATCACCCAATGCGCTGAACTCCCTGCAGGGAAAAGTAGCCGGGGTGAACATTACATCGGCGTCGGGGTCACCCGGAGCTTCTTCGCGTATTATTATGCGCGGTTTTTCATCGCTGACCGGATCCAACCAACCCCTCTTTGTTGTTGACGGTGTGCCGGTGAACAACAGCGTCGTAGGAAGCACCGATCTGAACGGTGGTCTGGACTTCGGTAACCGCGTAAATGATATCAACCCTGATGACATCGAATCGGTAACCATCCTTAAGGGCGCTTCAGCTACCGCGTTGTACGGTTCAAGGGCAGCTACCGGTGTAATTCTGATCACCACGAAGAAAGGTAAATCTGACGGGCGTAAGGGCACTGCGGTAACAGTCAACAGTTCTGTGACATTTGACACCCCGTTGAAGCTTCCTACATTCCAGAACGACTACGGACAGGGTTTCTTTGGTCAGCGGGATTTGCTTGAGAATACAAGCTGGGGTCCGAAATTCGATGGAGAGGAAAGAGTCTGGGGATGGACCGTGGATGGCAAGCAACAATTGAAACCTTACGTTGCCCTCCCTGACAATGTTAAAGATTTCTGGGACGTCGGTAAGACGTTTAATAATAACATTTCCATCTCAAATGGAAACGAAAAATCAAGTTACTATCTGTCTTATGGAAATGTAAATGCGGACGGTATCATGCCGACCAATGCGGACAGCTACAACCGGAACACCATTTCATTGCGCGGTACAACTACGCTGCTTAACAAGATCGCGGCTTCCGGATCTTTCAATTATGTTTCCAAGGACAATAAATTTGTCCCTACCGGACAGGATCAGTCGGTGTATGATAACGTCATGCAAACACCGCGCGATATCAGCATCGTGGATCACAAAGATTACAAAAGCACATTCAATAACCTTGATAACTATTATTCAGGTTATACCCTCAATCCTTACTACGTGCTTAACGAGCACGGCGCAAAAGCTCATGAAAACAGATTCTTTGGAAATGTTTCGCTTTCCTTACCCGTAACGAGCCGCATCACCTTCACCAACAGGTTTGGTGGTGACGTTGCCAATACGGATGTGAAATCGTGGCGCGCGATTACAGAAGTGCTGAGAAACGACTACAACGACGATCCGGGAAGGGTTATCGTCGAGCAATATTTTGCGCGTGAGATCAACAATGATTTCATGGTAACCTATAACCAAAATATTGCTGAGGATCTGTCGTTGAACGTGTTGGTGGGCCATAACATCAATCAACGTGATTCACGCTCCACCAGCGCCAGTGTCACGGGACTTGACCTGCCGGGTTTCTATGATCTGTCCAACAGTTCCGCAACGCCGGTCATCGACGAGTTTACCAGCAGGAGGCGATTGATTGGTGTTTACGGTAGCATCGAACTGAACTATCGCAACTTTATCAACCTTACATTAAATGGACGCAACGATTGGTCATCGACGCTGCCTAAAAAGAACCGGTCGTTTTTCTACCCGGGTGTCAACGCGAGCGTAGACCTGGCAGGTGTTTTCCCTGGCATTGAAAATACTTTTGATCTCGCGAAAATCCGGATGGGCTGGGCCAAGGTTGGAAAGGATGCCGATCCCTACCTGATCAATTCCGTATTTGTGAAGGGAGCTCAAAATGATGGATATAGATCACTCAACTATCCTCTGGCCGGTAATATTAACTCGTTTGAAGTCGGAAACCGGATCGGTAATCCCGGCCTGACGCCTGAGTTTACTACTGAATTCGAAGTGGGCGCTGATCTGCGGTTCTTTAAGAACAGGGTCCGGATCGATGCATCGTACTACGACCGGACTATCACCGACCTGATCTACAATGCGGATCTGGCGTACTCGACAGGTTACTCTCAACAGACCCTGAACCTGGGTAAAATCACGAACAAAGGTATCGAGTTGTTGGTCGGATTCTCACCCATTGCCAACGGTCAGTTTACATGGGATATCGCCGTGAACTATACAAAAAACCAGAACCGTTTGGTTGAACTGTTCCCTGGCCTCGACCAGGTGGACCTCGGCGGAACGGGAAGCCTGGCATTCGTCGGTAGACCTGGCCAACCCCTTGGATTATTCCTGGGCCCCGTTGCGTTAACCGATGACCAGGGACGACCGGTTGTAAACAATACAGGACTCCCTACTTCAGCGCCGGATAATGTCATCTACGGTGACGGGCAATACGACTTCATGGCTGGCGTTACCAACAACCTGGCATGGAAGGGAATCTCCCTTGGTTTTACATTCGATATCCGTCAGGGTGGTTTGATGTATTCCCGCACCAAGGAGATGATGTACTTTACGGGCACAGCGCCGGAAACGCTTTACAACGACAGGCAGCCTTTCGTTCACCCGAACTCAGTGGTGGAAGTCGGCGAGGATGACGACGGAAATCCTGTATATGCCCCGAATACTGTTCCGATCGAATACGGCAGTACGCTACACACGTACTGGGGCCAGTCTTATGGTGGTGGGGAGTTTAACAGGAAATTTCTTGTCAGCAAGTCGTTCGTGAAACTCAGAGAACTCAGCATCTCTTACTCGCTGCCTGCATCGCTCCTGAGCAAAACGCCGTTTGGCGCCGTGCAGATCAGTTTGATCGGACGCAACCTGTTTATCTGGACGCCGGAAGAAAATGATTTCGTCGATCCCGAGTCAACAACGTTCGGTAACGACCTGAATGCTGATTACGGAGAATTCAGTGCAACACCGACTGTAAAAAGCATGGGTGTTAATCTGCGATTGACGTTTTGATCCATTAACAATTAATGAAGACAGTTATGAAGAAATTTAATATTTGCCTGACAGGATTGTTGTTGCTGATAAGTGCATCATGCAACGATTTCCTCGACGTAAACACAAGCCCCAATGAGCCCTCAACCGCTCCGGTGGAACTCGTTTTCCCCGCGGCGACAGGCTCCACCGCTTATGTGATCGGTGGATGGTACCAGATCCTTGGCGGGATGTGGGCGCAGCACTGGACTCAGTCAACCGGTGCATCTCAATACAGAAATGTCGATTCATACGATCTGCAGAACGATGCGTTCGATGATCGCCAGTATGGCGAACTTTACTCCGGTGCGATCAACGACCTGGAGTACATCCGCACAACGGCAAAGGCCGAGGAGAACTGGAGCTATTACCTGATGGCAACAGTTGTCCAGTCGTATACCTACCAGGTTCTTGTGGATTTGTATGATAAGGTGCCCTTTACGGATGCCTTGAAAGGTGTCCAAGGTACGCTTACACCAAAGTTTGATGACGGGCAGGTGATCTATGACAGTCTGATTCAACGCCTGGACTATGCTTTGAGCAAGGATATCCACGCTCTCACGGCGCAGATACCGGATAAGGACGACGTTATCTTCCAGGGTGATCTCGACAAATGGGTTCAATTTGCCAATACCCTGAAGTTGAAAATATTCATGCGCGAATCGATCGCGCGGGAAGCCGTTGCACAGGCTGGCGTTCAGGCTTTGTTTGCCGAGCCCAACTTTCTTGAAGAGGATGCTTCGTTCAAGGCGTTTAAGGATGAGGTTGATAACAGAAATCCCGTGTACGAAACAGGTGTTGACCGCCTTGCCGGTAACCTGACGATCAGCAGAACATTGTTCAACTTTTTATCCGAAAATTCGGATCCCCGGATCAATTCAATCATGAATTATCCAACGGCCAGTCCGGGTACCCATAATACACTCGAACAAGGAAACTATCTCGCTGCTTCTCCCGTGAATATTGCGGGTCTTTCAACCCCTAAACTGGCTGCCCTTGAT
>DASPJC010000139.1:0-7735 GCA_035628815.1 Ohtaekwangia sp.
ACTTTGTCCTGCCTGCAGATTCAATCCTACGAATTCCATGGACGCCTGCGAGATGCGAAAGAAGGTTGAGAGCTGATTGACGCGGAATTTTGTTTTCTGATCCTGGATGATCAGGGTGTTGACATCGAATTCGATCGTATCGCCCAGCACCACGAAGCTTCGCAGTTGTCCTTCATCCACCGCCAGCGAGAAGTGATTGTAGTCAAAGCCGTTTGCAATACTGTCGCGGTCCTGGTTGACATAGGTGAACTGGCTTTCATTCAAAAACGCCTCGCCGATATTGATGCGTGGAGGTTTCCCGCCTTTACCACCCCCGGCGAAATTGTCATTGATCCGCGCAATGAATACGTTCATGTTGAGATCCCGCGAGGTGTCGCTCTCGTTCATCTTCGTCAGGTACACGTGGGCACTGTCGACGAAAATGCCATCGACATTGACGTCTTTCTCCTCCAGTAGATTGGACAGTTTGAAATTGATAATGATCCGCTTTGCGCCGATCATCCGGTGTCCATCAGGGTCGTAAACGCTGACGCCTTCGAGCTCCAGGCGGTCGAACCACAGCATGCTGAACCCTTCAATGGTGGTTGGAAAACCTGTCGCTTTGGTAAAGTCCTTGAGATACCGGCTCATCAGATAGTTCTGGACCGGCGGCATTTGAAGCACGAGAAAAGAAGATATCAGTAAAAAGAGTACTGCCGTAACGGAGTAAGCCAGTATTTTGCGAATCTTATTTTTGATAACTTGCCGGTTCATTTTCAACACATGCGTCCCGTTATCCTTGCCATTGAGTCTTCGTGCGACGAAACATCTGCTTCCGTTATAAGCAACGGCAAGGTACTTAATAATATTATCGCCTCACAGGCGGTGCACCAAAAATACGGTGGTGTGGTCCCCGAGCTGGCGTCACGCGCGCACCAGCAAAACATTGTCCGGGTCGTCGATGAAGCCATGCAAAAGTCGGGCAGGAAAACAACGGATCTGGACGCGATTGCGTTCACCCGCGGTCCCGGGCTCATGGGTTCATTATTGGTGGGTGTTTCATTCGCCAAAGGGCTTTCACTGGGGCTGAACATTCCGTTGATCGCGGTAAACCACATGGAAGCTCATGTACTGGCGCATTTTATTGATGAACCCAGGCCTTCGTTTCCTTTTCTCTGTCTCACCGTCAGCGGTGGGCATACACAGATAGTATTGGTTAAGGACGACCAGGATATGCTGGTTATCGGCCAAACGCAGGATGACGCGGTCGGCGAAGCATTCGATAAGGCAGCCAAGATTATGGGTCTGCCGTACCCCGGCGGACCTCTGATCGACCAATATGCCCGGCTCGGCGACCCGAAGGCGTTTTCTTTCCCTGACTCCGTGATGCCCGGGCTGGATTTCTCTTTCAGCGGTGTGAAGACTGCATTTTTGTACTTCCTGCGTGACAGAACGGCCGCCGACCCTGATTTTGTGAAGCATCGTCTCCATGACATTTGCGCCAGCTTTCAGCAACATCTCGTCAACATGCTCTTATCGCGACTCAGCCAGGCCAGCAAACAGACGGGCATTAAGAACATTGCCATTGCCGGCGGCGTATCGGCGAACGCAGGGCTACGCAAAAGCCTGGAGGTGCTGGGCGGCCAGAACGGCTGGACAACGTACATACCCGACTTTGCCTATTGTACCGACAACGCAGCAATGGTTGCTATGGCCGCTCATTTCAAGTTTCTGCGCGGTGCGTTTGCCCCACATGATATTTCCCCGCTGGCCAGGATGCCCATCGGCTTTGCCAGCTGACGCGTAAGCCGTAAATCGCTAAATTGATGCCGATGAAGGATATCTTTAAACCAGGTGATTCCAAACATTACCGGTACGTTGTCAGACCAGAAGACGTTGCGGCTTTTCATGGTAAGGTCGTACATCCCGTCTGTGCCACCTTCGTCCTCGCCCGTGAGATCGAATGGACCACCCGGCAGTTCGTCCTGGAAATGCGCGATGCCGATGAAGAGGGCATCGGAACATTTATCAGCATCGACCATAAAAGCCCTGCTTTTGTTGGCGAAGAGATTATCTTCACGGCCCGGATCGAGACGCTCGCCGGCCATGAAATTATCTGCTCTTATATTGCGCGGGTTGATGACCGGCGTATCGCGGAAGGCCGGACAGGGCAAAAGATATTAAAGAAGGACCGGATCGCCGGGATTTTTCGCCAGGCTTGAGGAATTTGTGAATTGATCGTATGAAACCACGCTTTACCAACGATATTAACATCAGGAACCGCCAGGCAGGCTACGCGTATGAGTTGCTGGACAAGTACGTGGCCGGGATGGTACTCACAGGAACGGAGATCAAATCCATCCGGGAGGGAAAAGTAAACCTCCAGGATGGATATTGTTACCTCAATAACGGCGAGTTGTTTGTGAAAGGTATAACCATAACGCCATACGCGCAGGGAACGCACTACAATCATGAGGCGACCCGTGAAAGAAAACTCTTGTTAAAACGTTCTGAATTGAAAAAACTGGAAGGAAAGGTGGAGGAAAAAGGACTCACGCTGGTACCGATCCGTTTGTTTATCAATGACCGCGGCCTCGCCAAGCTGGAGATCGCCGTGGGCCGGGGAAAAAAACTGCACGACAAGCGCGACAATATCAAAGAACGGGAAGCGAAACGGGAACTGGATCGCCTAAAATTGAAGTAACGGATCGTCATGGAGAATGCTTTGGAATATGGTGTGTGCCGGCTCAGCGTAATCCCCGTCAGGGCCGCGGACGCCGACAGATCGGAGCAGGTGACACAGCTTCTTTTCGGCGACCATTACACTGTGCTTGATCGCACCTCCGACAAAAAGTGGTATCGCATCCGGATTCATTACGACGGCTACGAGGGATGGATCGACGGCCGGCAGCATCATACTGTTGCACGTGATTATTTTGAATACCTCGACCGCGCGGAATTCAAAATCACCACCGATCTGACCACGACCATGTTGTATAACAAGAGCCCGTTGATGATACTGATTGGTAGCATTATACCCATCTCCAGTTCCGAGCTTTTTAAAATGGAGGAGCAGTTTGCTTTTAATGGCGAAGCCAAGAACCTGGGACAAAAGCGGGAGTTCGACTATTTGAAAAATATAGCCGTCAGGTATGTCAATGCGCCCTACATGTGGGGTGGGAAAAATCCGTTTGGCATAGATTGCTCTGGCCTTGTGCAGATGGTCTTCAAGATCTGCGGCTACAAGTTACTCCGCGACGCTTCGCAGCAGGCGAACCAGGGAAAACCTGTCGCGTCATTGGGCCAGGCGAAACCGGGCGACCTTGCATTTTTCAATAACGCGCAGGGTCATATCGTGCACGTCGGTATCCTGGTGAATGGGGGTAAGATCATTCACGCGTCTGGCCGGGTAAGGATCGATATGCTTACGGAGGAGGGTATCGTTCATTCGGAAACAAAGGGACTCACCCATACGTTGGCCGGCATCAGGAGAATTCTACCGGAGTAAGCCTTTCTTCTTTCAACGTTTCTCATTTTTTTTGCAGGCAAACAACGCAGACCGATCTTGTTACTTAAAAAGATTGGTTATATCTTTCCTTATGAACAGCCGGGTGTTGGTACTTAACCAGGACAACAGTCCACTCATGGTTTGCTCTGTAGAGCGTGCCTTCATCCTTGTGTTCCTGAATAAAAGTGAAATGGTTCGTCCTGCCAATGGTCACAAGCTGCATTCCGTGACGCAGACCTTTCCGATGCCTTCCGTCATCCGCCTGAACCGATATGTGAACGCCCCCTACAAGGGCGTTAATCTTACCCGGCAGAATATATTCAAGCGCGATAATCATGAATGCCAGTACTGCGGTACGCGTAAAGATCTGACCATTGATCATGTTGTGCCCCGCGCGCGCGGCGGCAAGGACACGTGGACAAACCTTGTCACGGCCTGCAAAAGATGCAACGCCCGGAAAGGGGAGTATCACCCGGAAGAAGTTGATATGCCCCTGCGGAAAAAACCCTATAAACCCTCATACTCGATCTTCCTGAAAGACCATATGAGCGGACAAACCGGGGAGTGGGATATTTTTTTGAACGGTTCCCATTGACAGATTCTCATCAACATGTTTAGTCTTAGTAATAAATCAGCCATTATCACCGGCGGTGGGAGTGGCATCGGCCGCGCGATAGCTGAACTGTTCGCACATCAGGGCGCTGTCGTTCATGTGCTGGAACTCAACCGGTCCGGTGCGGAAGAAACGGTAAAGCAAATTACCGCGGGCGGCGGAAGAGCACATGCCTGGTCCTGTAACGTTTCCGACCAGGCACAGGTAAAGGAAACGGTTCGTGAAATCACGAAACTGAGCGGTGAAGTCAACATCCTGGTCAACAGCGCCGGTGTGGCGCATATCGGCAAACTCGAGAACACACCGGAAGCGGATTTTGACAGGATATACCAGGTCAACGTAAAGGGCGTCTACAACACCATGCAAGGTGTCATCGTTCCCATGCTGCAACAGGGCGGTGGGGTGATCCTGAATGTTGCCTCCGTGGCATCAACGGTCGGGATATCGGAGCGATTCGCCTACTCCATGAGCAAAGGTGCCGTCCTTACGATGACATTGTCGGTCGCGAAAGACTACATCCGCGAGAACATTCGCTGTAACTGTATTTCACCGGCGCGCGTGCACACATCGTTTGTGGACGGCTTTCTGAAAGCCAATTACCCCGGACGTGAAGAAGAAATGTTTGAGAAGCTTTCGAAGACACAACCCATCGGCCGCATGGGCAAGCCGGAAGAGATCGCCGCGCTCGCACTGTACCTGTGCTCGGATGAAGCATCGTTCGTGACGGGATGCGACTATCCGATTGACGGTGGTTTCTTACGGCTGAACAACTGACCTTAACCGCGGTGCGAATGACGCATCCGCAGTGGTCACATATTTTATTATCGAAAAATCAATTCCCTTTGCTACATTAGCGACCCTATGAAATTACTGCGCTTTGGTGAGCCCGGTCACGAAAAACCGGGCGTTCGCATCCAACAGGATATAGTTGATGTTTCTGCGTTCGGTGAAGACTTCGGTGAACTGTTTTTCGAAACAGACGGCTTGCGTCGGCTGGGGCAATGGCTCGCGGGGAAAACCGATCTCCCGAAAGTTTCACCCGGGGTCCGGCTGGGTGCACCCTTTACCCGGCCCTCCAAGATCATATGTGTCGGCCTGAATTACTCCGACCATGCAAAAGAAACCGGTGCAAAACTTCCCACGGAGCCCATTCTCTTCTTCAAGTCGACCACGGCGCTCACGGGGCCGAACGACAACCTCATCATTCCACGCAACAGCACGAAAACCGACTGGGAGGTTGAACTCGCAGTAGTGATCGGAAAAAAAGCCACGTACATCAGTGAAGCAGATGCGCTGGAGTATGTTGCCGGCTATTGCCTGCACAACGATTATAGCGAACGTGAATTTCAACTGGAGCGAAACGGACAGTGGGTGAAAGGCAAAAGTTGCGACAGCTTCGCGCCGATGGGGCCGTACCTGGTGACCAGGGATGAAATCCCCGACCTCGATAATCTTCGTCTGGTGCTAACGGTGAACGGTAAACCATTACAGGACGGCAATACCAGTAACATGGTTTTTAAAGTCCCTTTTCTGGTGGGCTACATCAGCCAGTTTATGACGCTTCTGCCAGGTGATGTCATCTCCACAGGGACACCAGCCGGAGTAGGCCTCGGCTTTAATCCGCCCGTCTACATCAAGCCCGGCGATGTGATGGAACTGGCTATCGACGGGCTTGGAATGCAGCGACAGGTTGCCGTGGCCGCCGAAGTTTGAATCAGTCTGTATACAACCTGACCGCGGCGGAACGCTGAAGTGCTTTATGACCCTTGATGCGCATCAACACTTTTGGAAATTCAATGCCCAGCGGGATACGTGGATCACAAAAAAAATGTCGGTAATCCGGAAGGATTTTCTGCCGGATCAGATCAAGCCATTGCTCGACCGGCATCATATCGCGGGATGCATCAGCGTTCAGGCAGACCAATCGGAAGACGAGATCGCATTTTTACTTTCGCTCGCGGAGCAGCACCGTTTCATCCGGGGTGTGGTTGGTTGGGTCGACCTGCGTTCGGAGAACCTCGCGGATCGACTGGCACACTTCTCGCAATTCAAAAAACTGAAAGGCTTCCGGCATGTCGTGCAGGGAGAACCGAAAGGTTTCCTGTCGGACCCCGCATTCATCCGGGGCGTAAAATTACTGGCGCAGTTTGGTTATACCTACGATCTTTTGATCTATCATCACCAGCTTGAGGAGGCGGTTGTTTTCCTGGAGCAGGTTCCGGAGGTGAGGGTCGTTGTCGATCACATCGCCAAACCATCGATCGCGACGAAAGCTTATGCACCCTGGGCGGCGGGTATGGCAGCCGTTGCTGCGTTCCCGAATGTTTCCTGTAAACTTTCCGGAATGGTGACGGAAGCGCCGTGGGATAACTGGAAGCCCGGCGATTTTACACCCTACCTCGATCGTGTGTTTAATGTGTTCGGCGCACAACGGCTGATGTATGGTTCGGACTGGCCGGTTTGCCTTCTCGCAGGCTCTTATAAACAGCAGTATGACATTGTTTCCGCTTATATAAAAGAACTTTCGGTCACTGAAAAGCTTGCGATACTGGGTGAAAATGCCAGGAGATTTTATAATATTTAACGCATGGATCTGAAACTTCATGACAAGGTGATCATCGTCACCGGTGGTGCGAAGGGAATCGGCGCGGGGATTGTCACCGTTCTGGCGAATGAAGGCGCTATTCCCGTGATCGTGGGACGAAACGAAGCGGATAATTTTGCCACCCTGTCGGCGGTTAATAAGACTGGTGGAAAGGGTTATCAGGTTAGTGCCGAGTTATCTAACCCTGATGAATGCCGGAATGCGGTCGCCGCAGTGATAAAAAAATTTTCCCGGATTGACGGGCTGGTCAACAACGCAGGCGTCAACGATGGAGTCGGCCTCGAGCACGGCGGTTATGAGGCGTTTATGGCTTCAGTCCACAAAAATCTTGTTCATTACTACCTGATGGCACACCATGCGCTTCCTGCGCTGATCCGGTCGAAAGGCGCGATTGTTAACATCGGGTCCAAAACCGCCGAAACCGGCCAGGGCAATACATCGGCTTATGCAGCATCGAACGGTGGCCGGAATGCCCTGACACGGGAATGGGCCGTTGAATTGCTGAAATACAACATCCGCGTAAACGCCATCATCGTCGCGGAATGTTATACACCGTTGTATGACAACTGGATCAAAACCTTTCCCAACCCCGAAGAAAAACTGGCGGGCATTACGGCGAAAATACCTTTCGAGAAGCGAATGACTACCGCTGAAGAAATCGCCAACATGGCTGCGTTTTTATTATCAGAAAGATCCAGCCATACCACTGGACAGCTGATCCACGTCGATGGCGGCTATGTTCACCTTGATCGCGCGCTGGAATAACCCCGGCATTGATTATTAAACCTAACATCTCAATTCACGATATGCCTGTACAGACAACTGAAACTTTTACGACTTCTTCTCAAGCCGGATCGTCTAAAAAATACCTTATCCCTTTCATGCTGGTGACCAGCCTGTTCTTTCTATGGGGTCTGGCCAATAGCCTCAACGGTACATTGATCAAGCATTTTCAAACAGCGTTGTCGCTCAACCGCGCGCAGGCCGGGGTAGTAGACTCCGCTTTTTATATCGGCTATTTTGTAATGGC
>DASPJC010000140.1:0-4383 GCA_035628815.1 Ohtaekwangia sp.
ACCTCAAACGCCGAAAATCCCGAGCATATTTTTGCTTCACCGGGTACCTATGACGTACTGCTGATCGTCATGTATAAAGACGGAATGTGCAGCCGCACCGCCACGCATCCCATTACCATCACCGCTGCGCCCGCTGTCGCCATCACCAATCCTGATAATGACTACCTGATCTGCGCGGGCGAAAGCATCACGCTGGAAGTGATCGGTACATTCACCTCGTATGCCTGGAGTACCGGGGCGACGGGTTCTTCCATCACGGCTACCGATGACGGTACATATACCGTTGATGTGACCGCGGTAAACGGATGTGTGCTAACGGCTACCCGGGATGTGACCGGTTTACCGGCACCCGGCGTTGTCGTAACCGCTACACCACAGCAGATCAACGAAGGCGAAAGCACGCAGCTCTCCGCTGCCGGCCTCGAGAATTTCCAGTGGACCCCGGAAGAATCGCTGACCACCGCCCCCAACATCGCCGACCCTGTGGCGAATCCCCTGGTAACCACGACCTATACGGTGACGGGCACTGACGCCAACGGATGTACCGGCACAGCCACCATCCAGGTCACCGTGCTCGGAGAAGCCATCGTTAACAAGCTCGCACCCAAAAACTTTTTTTCACCCAACAATGATGGTCCGAACGAACTTTGGCAGGTAGACAATATCGCAGACTATCCCCAGTGCGGCGTGACCATTTATGACGACAAAGGGGTGAAAGTTTATAGCGCCAAGCCGTATAATAATGATTGGAACGGCACTTTTAATGGCAAAGCACTCCCCAATGGTGTATACTTTTTTGTGATTCGTTGTGATGGAGAGGAAAATGCACCAAGAACCGGGAGTATCACCGTAATTCGATAATTATGAGGGCAGCCGGTCGGCATTTTTTGGCAATTGGTCGACAACCCGGCAGATCTGGTGTGAAACGCAGCGGAAACCTTACATGCTAAGGTTACACCCTGATCACTACTAAAATAAACGTTTGTGATGCTGCATATTAGCATCAGTTTGACTGAATATAACGCTACATCTATGAAACGGCTTTTAATCCTGTTCACCTTGCTCCTGACACTGATGGCCGGGCAATCTTTTGGCCAGGAGAACTGTACAAACAACCTGGACGACGACGGCGACGGCCTCGTTGACTGCCGCGACGGCGATTGTCCCGGGAAGGTTTGTGAGATCTGTGATAATGGTGTTGATGACGATGGCGACAGGTTTATAGATTGTTTTGAC
Source organism: Ohtaekwangia sp. (assembly GCA_035628815.1). Lineage (GTDB taxonomy): Bacteria > Bacteroidota > Bacteroidia > Cytophagales > Cyclobacteriaceae > Ohtaekwangia. The sequence continues at coordinate 1,237 of DASPJC010000140.1, forward strand.
AAAGAGTGTACGATAGATCCCGCCTGCGAGGGCTTCTTTCTTGGAAAAGACGCTACCTGCGAAGTGAAGCCGGATAGCTTTCCACCCTTCCAGATGAAGCTGAAATTCAAATCACCGACCAAGCTGGCCAATCACATCAACAGGCTTATCGTGGGTGATGTAGATGATGATGGCATACCTGAAATCGTTACCACGTACAGGGATGAAAATAACCCTACCGTCAGTGCGTTGAACTTCCTGCAGGCCCCTGGTGCCGGTACAACCCTGGCCCTTGATAAATCGATCAACCTTCTGGCAGACGGGTTCCGGGCAACGTTCGAAGACATCGCCATGGCAGATATCAACCGCGACGGATGCGCTGAAATATTTGTGCTTACCGCCGTTACCGATGGCAATAATTACGCCATCATCGCCTATGACTGTAATAGTGCCAAGATCTGGACCAACCCCATCTCCTCTGGCACGTATCCCGGAACGATGGGACTGGCAGACTTTGACGGCGACGGTCTCGTGGAACTCTATACCAGAACCCAGGTATACGACGCGCACACCGGAACAAAACTAGGCGAAAACAATATCGACAATACTGAAACCGGTATCCACGCAGGCGTGAACCTGGGATGGGGCATGAACAGCAATCAGACCATCGCCGTCGATATTGATGCAGTCTCACCAGGGCTTGAACTAATTGCCGGGTGCCGCATTTATTCGGTCAACATCAACCGTGGCACCATGACAGCAACCGTTTCGCTCATCAAGGAACGCCCGGAGTATGCAACACGGACCGGAAGAACGTCGGGTAGTGGCACCAGTGTCGCGGATTTTAACCAGGACGGGTCCCTCGACGTCCTCGCTGTCGGATCGTACAACGCTTACAACGCCACGACTACCATTTTCTTCTGGGATGTTAAAAACAATCAGCTGAAAACCTATACCGATGTATCCGGTAGCGGCGATTACAACAACGGCTGGAAGAACGGCGCCGGCCGTATCAACATCGCGGATATCGACGGTGATACCCTGATGAACGCCGTGTACGTATCCGGCAAATTCCTGTATGCCCTGAAAGAAACGGCATCGGGACTCGACACCCTCTGGCGTCAGCGGGTAACAGAGGAAACCTCGGGTTATACCGGTTGTACGATGTTCGACTTTAATGCGGACGGTAAATCGGAAATCGTGTACCGCGACGAAGATTATATATACATCTACACTACCACGAATGTCGCGGGTGTTGTAAATGTTGTGAAGAGTCCGCCGGTACGATGTGCGTCCCGAACATCCAATGAATATCCGATCGTTGTGGATATGGATGGCGATGGCTCGACTGAGATCTGCGTGACCTGCGCCGTCAATGAAGGAACGTTGGGCAAGAACCACTCGCTCTACTCGGATGCAGAGGTACGCGTCTTTGAATCCGCCAATGTACCGTGGGTACCGGCGCGTAAGCTCTGGAACCAGCACGGCTACTTTGTAACGAACGTGAACGACGACCTCTCCATCCCGAAGGTCCAGCAATTGCACCACCTGGCCTATGCCCAGTTTGCACAATGCCGTTTAAACGGTACTAGCCGGCCACTGAATTCATTCCTTAACCAGTCGCCGTATCTTAACTCTTTCGGATGTCCTTCATTCGCGTCGCCGAACCTTTCGTTCGCGCCGTTTTCAAATAATTTGAATGTAAGTGTCAATCCGCCTACCTGCCCGGATGAGAATTTTACCGTATCGTTCCGGTTCACGAACAGGGGTGACATAGGCCTGGCTGGTGATTTGCCCGTATCCTTCTATGATGGCGACCCCACGGCCACCGGCGCCACGCGGTTAGGCACGATGATAATCCCGTTGAGCAACATGCTTCCCGGTGATACCTTGCTGCAGGCCAATGCTGCCGTCAACGGCCCGGGCTCGGCATTCACACTGTATATTGTTTTAAATGATGACGGCACAACAGTGCCTACACCCATACGCCTTCCTAATTCAGGTATTGTTGAATGTGATTACGCCGACAACGTGCTGTCTGTTCCCATCAATCCGCTTCCCGCCGCTATTACGGCGAGCTTAATCCGCGACAATCTCCATTGCGCGACAGGATTGCCCGGCGCACCTGCCCCGCAGGACAATGGCGCAGTGAAAGCCTTTGTTCCGATCGGCGCCGTTCAGGATTCCGTGAATTTTGATTTTTACTGGTCTGACGGCACAACGGCCAAACCCCTCCCGGCAGATTTTACCGGCAGTGTATATTCCGGACTGGCTGCCGATACGTATACGGTATACGCGGTTCACCGAACGGTGGGATGCGGTTCCGACACGACGAGCGTTCCCGTGGGACTGATCGCGCCCGCCATCAATGTGAAGATTTCGGTCGAGAGCGCGTACGATAATTGTGAAACCGACAATGGCGAACTGAAAGTTGTCGTAAACGATACGGACAATGATGGCGTCGGCGATCCTGTCGGAAATTTTACCTACATCTGGTATGACGGTCCGGATATCCTTACGGGTGATACCCTGGGCGTAAGCCATACCCTGTCCGGACTCGCTCCCGGAAGTTATTCTGTGCTGGTATTCGACAAAGCTACAGGCTGCGCTGCAGACGACTCGGAGACCATTATTGATGAGTCTGAAAAGCCGGTCGTGGACACCACGCACGTAGACATCGTATGTTCAAACCTCGCCTCGGGCAGCGCCTCTGCTACTGTGGGGGGGACGACAACGGGGTACACATTTTATTGGTACGATGGCAATTTCAGGAAGCCCACCCCGGATTTTACCGGGCCTGATTACACTGGTTTAACAGCTGGAACTTATACCGTGGTCGCTGAGAACAATGTATCGAAATGTGAATCGGATTCCGTCATTGTAACCATCAGACAAACCGCATTCCCGATCGTTACCATGAGCGCCAAAACGGATCAGACCTCGTGTGATCCGGCCAGGCCGAACGGTGCTGCTTCAGCTTCCGTAACCGGTGGCCCCGCGGGATATACATTCCAATGGTTTGCCGGACAAAACACCAACCCTCCTGTGTTGCGCACCGGTACTTCCGCGACGGGATTGAAGTCGGGCATTTACACTGTGAAAGTCACCGATGACGCGACGGGTTGTTTCGCGACGGACACCGTTCATATTCTGAACAAGATCGTGATC
>DASPJC010000141.1:0-5519 GCA_035628815.1 Ohtaekwangia sp.
TGAACCAAACCGCCCCGCGCCTGCAGCAGCAAATTTCGTTTTGAATTCATCGAAGCTTCCAAACGTTGCATTGATGGCATCGGCCACCGCACCTTTGGGAGCAGAACCTCCCGGGCCGAGGATGGTCCAGAAGAGACTGTGATTATAATGTCCGCCGCCGTTATTGCGTACAGCTGCAGGGTATTTTGAAATATTCTTACAGATATCTTCAATGCTAAGTTTTTCTGCATCGGTACCGGCAATCGCGTTGTTCAGGTTAGTGACATAGGCGTTGTGGTGTTTCCCATGATGGATCTCCATCGTGCGGGCATCAATGTGCGGTTCCAGTGCATTGAATGCATATGGAAGCGCGGGTAAGGTAAAAGCCATAGTAAATAAGATTTATGGGTTGAACATTCTAAAGTAAGCGCCAAATATACAACCATAACCCAGGTAAGAAAATTTCATCCGGGCTAACATTAATTCAGCGGTACCTGATGCCTTTTAGAACGGCAAGTCGTCTGAAGCGGCGTTTTCCTGCGAGTAGAAGGGTTCTTCAGGCGGTGGCGCGGACGTGCCGGTTGAACCACCCGCTTTCTCGACTTTCCAGGCCCGTGCCTCGGTATACCATCGGCCGTTGTACTCACGACTTTCGAGGTCGACAGAAACACTTACCTGATCGCCGACGGCCAGGTTAAACTGGTCAATCTTGTCACCCCACAACGAAAGGCACACTTTCTTGGGATACTGACCCTGCGTTTCAACGATGAACTCCTGCTTTTTCCATTGACCTTTTTTTCCCATGCCGGTTTGGAGGGGAAGCATTTGCGCTACTTTTCCTTTGATATCCATATGTTATTATTTTCGAATTCCTTTAAAAAACGCATCGATCATCGCTTTGCTTTCTGCCGCTTTGATCCCTTTAGTTACTTCCGTCCGCGGATGAAGCAACGGGGACGTTACCAGGGAGTATCCCCGCTGAACGTCCGATGCTCCGAACACCAGCCGCTGAAGTTGTACCCAATGCAGGGCGCCGGCGCACATGACGCAGGGCTCCAGTGTGACAAACAGGGCACATTCATTCAGGTATTTGGAGCCGAGGTAGTTGGCGGCAGACGTCACAGCCAGCATTTCGGCATGCGCTGTCGCATCGGTCAGTTTTTCGGTCTGATTATGAGCGCGGGCGATAATCCTGTTCTTACAGACAACAACCGCTCCCACGGGTACCTCTCCTATGTCAAATGCGCGCTGCGCTTCTTTCAATGCCTCCCGCATAAAGTACTCGTCCGTGTACAGCTCCATAGGCTGCAAAGCTAAAAGCTTAGCCGGAAGGCGAAAATACAAATTTCATGATACTTTTCGGGAACAGGCATTGGGCATGGTGATTACGGTTTTTTTAAGATACGAGGATGAAACAACCCATGTGTCTTAAGCCTTGGAGAGATATAAATGAGCAGGTTTCTTTACTCATTCAAACCACAGCGTGCAGCTTTTTTGGAACAATATTAAAATGAGCACGCTTCATAAAAACTCAGTTAGCAGCCAGGAGCCTGAAGCAGCCTAAAGTCAGGGGCATTTAAAAAGGGCAAATTTCTTCGGTCGTTTTCAACCCTCCGCTCGCAACCAGAAGCTCGCGGCTCGCGGCCTTTCTACTTCACCTTTACCGCCTTCATCATCGCCCGCGCCGTCTCCTGCCAGTCGTCTTTCATTCGCCGTGGACAGTTAAAGGAAAAAACCAGCGTTCTTCCAGGTTCGACCAGGTACTGTATGTAAGTATATTTCATCACAGGATCGGTGAACCCTTCCTGCTGGCGATTGCCGTTGACCCGCGAATCAAATTCCAGGAAAATGAATTTTTTGCCATTAAGTTCATGAACACCTTCGGCAATGAAATCGACACGGTCGAACATGTTGGACACGCTTGCCTTAAAAAAAGAACGGACGATCTCATGGTCTGCATCAGGCCATTGCGTAGCAGATATATTCACGCTGAAATCAACCAGTCTTTCCTGGTCTGTGAAAGCGGCGAGCGGGGCCCGCACGGAAGGGTACCGTTGTGAAAAATCAAGGTTGTCCATCGGTCGCCAGTCCTGCGGTATCGAAACCGTGATCTGATCATTCACCTTCGTTTTTACGAGCTTGCGGCGGTCTGTCGCCATGCAGACCAGCACCAATAGCAGTATGCCAGACACACCAGTTTTAATTTTATGCATATCACGCCGGGAGGCAAAGTATTATTAAATTCGCGCCTACTTACCGGCAGTCGGCTTGCCAAAATTGGTCACCGCCTACTGACTTACCGGTAAGACGGCGCTAATTTAACTAAAACTAAGATGTTACGAACCCATACTTGCGGCGAACTGAGAATAACGGATGCAAACCAACAGGTAACCCTGACGGGGTGGGTGCAGCGACTCCGGGACAAGGGAAGCATATTGTGGATCGACCTTCGTGACCGGTATGGCATTACCCAACTGTTTTTTGAAGAAGGAAAAACGGACAAAAAATTGTTTGAACTGGCCCGTACCCTTGGCCGCGAGTATGTGATCAAGGCAGAGGGAACGGTTGTGGAGCGCCTTTCCAAAAATGATAAAATGCCTACGGGCGAAATCGAATTAAAAGTTTCAGCGCTATCGATTCTCAACGCTGCCAAATTACCTCCCTTTACAATCGAAGATGATACGGACGGTGGTGACGAGCTTCGAATGAAGTATCGCTATCTCGATTTGCGGCGGAATCCGGTCCGGGAAAATCTTCAGCTTCGGCATAAGATGTCACAACAGACCCGTGCCTACCTCGACAGCCAGAATTTCATTGAAGTGGAAACACCGGTGCTGATCAAGTCAACCCCGGAAGGCGCACGCGACTTCGTTGTGCCGTCACGCATCCATCACGGTGAGTTCTATGCGCTGCCGCAATCGCCTCAGACGTTCAAGCAACTTTTGATGGTCTCGGGGTTTGATCGCTATTACCAGATCGTGAAATGCTTTCGCGATGAAGACCTTCGCGCCGACCGGCAACCGGAATTTACGCAGATCGACTGTGAGATGGCTTTCATCACCCAGGAAGATATATTACAGATGTTTGAAGGATTGATCCGTCATCTTTTCAAAAATGTCAAAGGCATTGCGCTTCCCTCCGTGCCGCGGATGTTGTACGATGAAGCGATGCGGCTATACGGTTCCGACAAGCCTGACACCCGCTTCGAAATGAAATTCGTGGAGATCACAGACCTTACCCGCGGCAAAAATTTTCCGGTGTTTGATAACGCAGCACTTGTCGTCGGGATCTGCGCCAAGGGATGCTCGGAATACACCCGCAAGCAAATCGATGAGCTGACCGAGTTTGTGAAACGCCCGCAGATCGGTGCCAAGGGGCTGGTTTACCTTCAATACCGGACGGATGGAACACTCAAGTCATCCGTTGATAAATTTTACACACCGGAAGACCTGAAGCAATGGGCAGAAAAATTCGGCGCTGCACCGGGTGATCTCATCCTGTTGCTGGCCGGCGACCCCTACGCTACACGCAAACAATTGAACGAGCTGCGACTGCTGATGGGCGACAAGCTGGGATTACGGGACAAAAACAGGTTTTCAGCCCTTTGGGTGATCGACTTTCCGCTGCTGGAGTGGAACGGGGAAACAAGGCGTTATCATGCCATGCACCATCCGTTCACGTCACCTAAACCGGAGGACATCCAGCTGCTGGACACCGATCCGGGTAAAGTGCGGGCGAACGCGTACGATATGGTGATTAACGGTACCGAGGTCGGTGGCGGATCGATCCGTATTCATGACCGGCCAACGCAGCAGATGATGTTCAATCACCTTGGATTCACGGAAGAAGAAGCGAAGAAACAGTTCGGTTTCCTCATGGAGGCCTTTGAGTTCGGGGCACCGCCCCATGGCGGGATTGCTTTCGGATTTGACCGGCTTTGTTCGATCTTCGGTGGTGTCGATTCGATCCGCGATTTTATTGCGTTCCCTAAAAACAACGCGGGCCGCGATGTGATGATCGATTCTCCTTCTACCATCGCGCTGGAACAGCTGACAGAACTGGGCCTGACTGTGAAGCCAAAATAGTTCCACGTCTTTACATTGTATTGCGGTGGTCAAATGCAACCCTGGCTGCGCGATGTCGTTTGTCCATCAAATAGATCATGTCTGTGTGACGGACAATGTTGAGCACCTATGGATCAAAAAGATCTTTTCTCCGGCCACGCCCGGTTATACGCCACGTTCAGGCCAACGTATCCCGAGGATTTGTATCAGTTTATTTTCAGTCACCTCCGGCAACGCGACAGGGCATGGGATTGTGCGACGGGAAACGGACAGGTGGCGCAGTTTCTTTCGCGCCATTTTAAAAACGTCTTTGCGACGGACATCAGTGCGCAGCAGCTGCGGGAAGCCATCCCGGCGAACAACATCCGGTATACCATGGGCGCTGCCGAACAGTCCGGTTTTGAAGATGATCAATTCGACCTTATCACAGTAGGCCAGGCGTTGCACTGGTTTGACCGCGACCGGTTTTACGAGGAGGTCAACCGGGTGGGCCGCGACAAAGGTTTACTCGCCGTCTGGGGATACGCCATGTTGTCGATAGGTGACCCCATTGATGAATGCCTGATCGATTTTTACACTCATGTGGTTGGCCCGTACTGGGACGGTGCCCGCAAGCTGGTGGACGACCGGTATCGCACCATTGAATTTCCCTTCGAAGAACTCACCCCGCCTGAATTTTCCATTGCGGTTTCCTGGGACCGCGACCGTCTCGCAGGATATCTGGAGAGCTGGTCGGCCACGCAAAAGTACATTCAGACCAACGGTGTGAATCCCGTTGATGCACTAATCCATTCATTGGAAAAACACTGGCCGAAGAACACGGCAAAACAGGTACGCTTTCCCGTTTTCATGCGCCTGGGAAGAATCCGGAAATCTTAAGCAGTTTCGGGATGCGTTTTTTTTCCAACAGCCTGTCGCGCGTGTAACGCCAGCGCCTTGTTGATTCTTTTCACAATGCCAGGGCCTTCGTAAATAAAGCCCGTGTACACCTGGACAAGGTCCGCCCCTGCCCTGACCTTTTCAACGGCATCTTCAGGGGTCATGATTCCGCCGGCGGCAATGATGGGATAACTGCTGCCCAATCGTTGCCTGAGATACCGAACCACTTCCGTGGAACGGGCCATTAAGGGTTTGCCGCTCAGTCCGCCATTGCCGATAGCCCCGAGTTCTGTTTTGCCCGTCAATAGTCCTTCACGTGAGATCGTGGTATTGGTGGCGATGACGCCGTCGGTACCGGTTTCCTGCAGGATGGCAATGATGTCGTCCAGCTGGGATGGGGAAAGGTCCGGCGCGATCTTCAGTAAGATGGGTTTATACTTCGCGGCTTGTTCACTCATGCGGATAACGTCGCTCAACAATTTTCTCAATGGTTCCTTTTCCTGCAATTCACGAAGTCCCGGTGTGTTCGGCGAGCTTACATTGATCACGAAGTAATCTACAAAAGGATACAGCACATTAAAGCAGTAGGTATAATCA
>DASPJC010000142.1:0-3305 GCA_035628815.1 Ohtaekwangia sp.
CGAGGAAAAGGTACGCCGCCTTTCACTGGCCGGTTTCTGGCTGCCGGTTGCCGCATCGGTTTCCGTGTTACTCACCGCTTTCTACCTCTTCTTTTCACCCGCCAGATCCTTTCTTCAATCCGATTCGCCCGCACCTGTTGCACTGGTTGAGCAAAAGGCTGCGAAAGGTGAAAAGACCGACGTGTTATTGTCCGACGGGTCACGAATAAGATTAAACGCCGACAGCCGGTTGTTATTTCCAAAGGCGTTCGATCAAGAGCGCCGCGAGGTTACGCTGGAAGGGGAAGCCTATTTTGAAGTCGCGCATGACGCATTGAAGCCTTTTATTGTACATACATCCGCAGGGAGCACAAAGGTGCTGGGAACATCTTTCAACGTCAAGGCTCACCCTGGCAAGGATACCGAAATAACGTTGGTAGAAGGCCGTGTAAATGTATCGTCGGGCAAAAGCCCGGAGGTATTGCTTTCACCGGGGCAACAGGCGACGATCGTTTCCGGTACACAACGCATTACCACCCGGGCCGTCGATGTTGCACAATACATTGCCTGGAAAAACAACACGTTATCCTTTAACCGCATCACGCTGAAAGAAGCCCTGGCCCTCATGGAGCCGTGGTACGATGTAACCTTTGCAATGGCCAACCCGGCGCTGGAGCGCTGTATCATCACCGCTCAATACGAGGATGAGCCGATTGAGAATGTCCTGCAAAGTCTGAAGTTCCTGCTGAAAGTAGACTTCAAAATTGAGAAGCGCCGGATCACCGTCACAGGCGCAGGATGCCAATAGAACAAAACAACCAGAAATATGAATAAAACCCACACATCAACTCCTTCGCAGAAAAGAGCCCCACCGTAAACCTGTAAAAAGGGATAGTCCGGAGTTAACATTTTGGCCGATGCGCTCCGGACTATAGTCTGTCATTAAATAATTAATACACAAACCATTACAAACTTATGAAAATAGTTTTACCGAAACTACTTATGCTCGTTTCGAAGTATACGGTACGTCTTTTCATCCTGCAGGTCATCTGTATGAACTTCGTCACAGCAGCGACCTCAAGCGGGCAAAAGCTGGAGGACGTCAAAGTGACCCTTTCGATGAACCATGCCGGCATCGTCGATGTGCTGCAGGCGCTGGAAGACCGCACAGATTTTGTCTTTGCCTACACCGCGTCGGTCAGCAGCAAGGATCAGACGTATGACCTATCGTACAATGGAGCGTCGCTGAAGAAGGTACTGGAAGACCTTTCCCTGCGCGGTCGACTGCAATTCAAACGCATTAACAACACCATTTCTGTGATCTATATCCCGCGGGAAAGTCAGAAGGCGCCGCCGATCATCAGCATGTTCAGTATTTCAGGCAGGGTGCTGGACGATACCGGGGCACCGCTTCCGGGTGTGAACGTGGTACTCAAAGGAACTACGAACGGAACTTCCACAGACGCAAACGGGGCGTACAACCTTGCCATCCCCGATGACGACAGCAATGGAACATTGATTTTTTCCTTCATCGGGTATCTCACCATTGAGGAGGCGATCGCTAATCGTACCACCATTGACGTTACCCTGCAGCCGGATGTTCAGGCTTTGAACGAGGTAGTGGTGATCGGATATCAGACCGTGGAGAAACGCGATCTTACCGGTGCGGTGTCGCTGATCAATCCATCGACCGCGAACAGCAATACAGCGAACTCCATGGCGGAGTCCATCCAGGGACTGGCACCCGGTGTAACCGTCAGAACCGGCGGTGCTCCCGGGCAGATGGCGAAGATCGAGATCCGCGGTGCGGCAAGTTTCAGTAATACCGATCCCCTGTATGTGATCGATGGTATGATCGCAGATGCGAACACTACAATCAACAACAATGACATCGAATCGATCCAGATCCTGAAGGACGCTTCTGCTGCAGCCATTTACGGATCGCGGGCGGCGAACGGTGTGATCATCATTACTACCAAGAAAGGCGCAGAAGGTCCTGCGCGTGTAGCTTTTTCCGCCCGGTATGGCATTCAGAAAATCCCGAAGCAATGGGATCTTATGAATAGTACTGAATTCGCGGCAATGCAGCGAACGCAGTATCAGAACTCGGGACAAATACCGCCGCCGAGTGTTGATACCGATTTCGATCCATCCGTGAATACGGACTGGCAGGATGAAATGATCCGCACAGGAAATGTACAGGATTACAATCTTAGTTTATCAGGCGGTTCCGCGACCAGCACGTATCTCATTTCAGGAAGTTATTTCAAGAATGAAGGTGTGCTCATCGGCCATTCTTTCAATCGGGGAAGTTTGCGGATCAACAGCGCTACAACCCGTGGTCGTGTTACCTTCGGGGAGAACCTGGTGATGACCCACAGCACCACCAAGACACCGCGGGAAGGCAATCCATTCTATGACATGCCGCTGATGTTGCCGATCATCCCGGTACAGGATCCAGGTTATATCAATCCCCTGAACCCCGAGGGCTGGGGCATCGGAACGACCGACAAGGTCACCTATGCGTACAACCCTGTGGCCGTCAATAACCTGACGCTGGGAACCAGCAATTACGCCAAACTGGTCGGCAACGCTTTCGTGGACGTGAAGATATTTGACTGGCTGAATTACAAGTTCAACGTCGGCGCTGAGGTAAGTTTTGATTTCAACAAGACGTTGAGAAAGGTCGGTATCTGGCAATACAACGCAGCGCCTAAGCCCAGCTCGATCGACGAAGACCGGTCACGCTTTCTCAGCTTGCTGTATGAGCACACGCTGAATTTCAACAAGGCTTTTGGCGAAGATCACCGGATCAATGGTGTTGTTGGTGTCAGCCAGCAGCATACTACCCGCGAGATAACGTCAGCAGGCCGCACCGATTTGAGGATCTATAATCGCGAGTATATGGAGACCATCAGTTCCGCAGTCGGCCAGGCAACGGCCGGCGGAGGTGTTCCGGTTGACTATCGTATCTTTGGCTATCTCGGGCGCATCAATTATGCTTATAAGGATAAATACCTTGTAACCTTGACGGGACGCGTCGATCAGGATTCGCGTTTCGGAGAAAACTACAGGACGGCACCGTTTCACTCCGAGGCACTTGCATGGCGCATCAGCGAAGAGGATTTCTTCAATGTAAACTGGATCAACGAACTGAAACTCCACGCTTCCTACGGCGAACTGGGCATCGTGCCGCTCGACTCGTGGGATTATACTGCCTTTATCAACAGCGCACCACGGGCGGTTTTCGGCCCGGATCAGTTACCATATGTAGGCATTACACAGGCCAAACTGGCCAACCCGGATCTTCGTTGGGAGGCACGGAA
>DASPJC010000143.1:0-4892 GCA_035628815.1 Ohtaekwangia sp.
GAACAGCGTTACAGGCGTGCTCGCAGGTGATCAACGGGCTGAACCTCATCATGGTGTTTTAGTTTCTCGATTCGCCAGGCGCAATCATTGTTGACGTCTGAACCCTTGTTACAAACACAAAATCCGATGGCGAAGTTTTCACGAAGGTATGAACAGTTTGTTTTGCGCCAGGCATGAGGCAAGTTTACGGTAGACGGTATTAATACGCTCGCGTTCCGGCACCTCCCCCACAGCCTTGACGATCCGCCGTGCCAGGGTACCCTGCCCGAGGATAACATCCAGTTCAGGTTTCCATTTTTGTAATGGTTCGCTGGCAGGCGAAAGTGTATTCACAATGTGCGCCCACAGCTTATTGGCAGTGACCGCTTCGCGTATACCGAAAACGTCGAGGTAAGCGGCATCGCTGATATACGTCATGTCGGCTTTTTCGGTGGTGTTGTCAAGAATCGCCGCGAGGGGTTCGGTGCGCCATTTGATTTGCGCATCATGGCTGATGAACTTTTCATTCACCAACGCTTTAAGCGTTTCAATCACCAACGCTGTGATCGCGAGATCAGCCGCAGGACACTCCTGGATATCCATGACCCTGATCTCGATGGAGCCCCGGTCGAACCTCGGGATCGCGCCGCGCGAGTTGACCCATATCGGATCGAGGATCTGCGCAGCGTCGTAAGGCGAGACCTCTGATTTAATTTTTTCATATATGGAATTGTAATACGTGCGGCGCGAAAACACTGCCTCCGGAATCACTTTGCCGGTAATTGATGGCAGCCTGGCCTGATTACTTTTATAGTATAACAATCGCGTATCCATCGATCCGCTGTAGTTTTCATCCAGGATGGGCGAACTCGCACACAACGCAGGCAGTATTGGCAATATCAGCCGGATGGCCGCATGAAGTTTTGAAAACTCCTCGTCGTCGTAGAACGGAAGGTTCAAATGCGTGCTTTGCAGGTTCGACCACCCATGCCCGCGGCAGTCGAATATTTTATTGTAAACCGCGTACACATCGTTGTTATCATGCGGCCACAATTTCGTTTCCGTTAAGGGGTCCATGAAAGGATGGGCGGCGGCTGGCATCAGCATCGCATTCCATCCGGAAAGTATGGCATTTATGAGCCGGATATTTTCAGCAAACTGATTTTCAAGCGCACTGAAATTGTGCTCCGGTTTTGTTGATTTAAGCTCTACCACGTGAAGGACCAGCTCGTTCGACCAGGTCACCATGCCGTTCTCATAATCACTACCGTAACTGCCGAGCACATGTTTAATAAGCTCATCGGTTATCGGCCTGACCTGCAGCGAATCGCAGTCGACGATCATGTATTCAAGTTCTATACCATAAGCCTGAAAGAGGTGGAGGCGGGAGGGTTGGAGCATAGGTTTTGGATGCTGGTTACTGGATTATGGATGCTGAATTCCGGATGCTAGATTCTGGTTGTTGGATGTTGGAGAATTGAAAATATTTGAAAATCATAGCATGCTTGTTTTGAACTGGTGTTGAAGCGCAAAATCTTGCGCTGGAAGGATCGAATAAAAAAATTTCGACCCGGAACTTTCATTCAATTGGAATTTATTTGTTCGGCGAAGTTGAGATTTAAAACGAATATGGCTTAGCGGTTTGCCTTGATCTTGTTCAGAAATACGTCCATAATCTGTGCATAAAGTTTATCTTTCAGGATTTTGTCTTCCATGCCGGCATCGATGTTGGGATTGTCGTTGATCTCGATCACGTAAAATTTCCCATCCACTTCCTTCATGTCCACACCATAGAGGCTTTTGCCAATCAGCGCCGTTGCTTTCAGGGCGGTTCTGATCAGGCCGGCCGGAGCCTGGTCGACGGCAACCGATTCTACATCACCCTCCTGTTCGTGTTTTTCAGAATCCCAGTTCACGATCTGCCAGTGCTTTGACGCCATGTAATATTTGCACACATACAACGGCTTGCCATCAATGACGCCGACCCGCCAGTCGAATGGTGTCGGAAGGAATTCCTGTGCGATCAGCAACTCTGACTTCTGAAACATATTGGCGCAAACCTGTTTGTATTCTGCCGCATCATTAATTTTGAATACACCTTTGCTGAAGGCTCCGTCGGGTTGCTTGAGGATAAAGGGATAAGCAAGCTTTTCCGGTAAACTCTTGTAATTCTCCTTGCTGATCACAAATGATTTCGGTGTGAGGATCTTGTTTGCATTGAGCAGTTCATAGAGATATACCTTGTTGGTGCATTTGAGTATAGAATCGGGATCATCAATTACAACCAGTCCCAGCGACTCGGCTTTCTTGGCAAACTTGAAGGTGTGGTGGTTGACAAAGGTGGTCTCGCGGATAAACAGCGCATCGTATTCGATGAGATCGCCAAAGTCATTCCGCGTGATCACCTCCACATTGAAACCAGCCTGGTCGCCGGCCTTGATAAATCGCTGAATGGCTTTTTCGTCGGACGGCGGATTCGGATCCTCGGGATCGATCAAAATTGCCATGTCATACTTTTTCTTATCCGGCTGCTGAACATCCCGTTTGCGTAACAGGTATTTATCAACCGCCTTATGCAACAGCATCCGGTCTTCCAGCGGTACTTCATCCAGGCTTAGCGGCTTTACACTTTGCAGTAACCATTTGCTTTTTTTCAGAAACGTAACATTCAGGCAGGGCGATTGAACATACAAAAACAACTGCTTGGCCAGCTTGTTGTGGCTTTCCTGCTGCGCTATCCCCAGGTAGATATCAAACTCAACCTTGTCGCTTTTTTCGTGCTTGAACGTTTGCTGGATCAGGTCGTCAAAATCCTGCGAATCTTCCCGCAGGATAGAGGGAAACCTGAAATCCTGGATGGTGTAGACCTCAGGCAGTACGTTATGCTTCCGCGCTTCCGCCAACAGCGAAACGTAATAGCCGATACTCTGGTACTGGTACGACTTGCACAGGTTCAAAATACGCAGGCCCTTCGCCGTCTGGAATACAGGGTCGGCGATGTAACGCGACGGCGTGATGATCTCGACGCCGTCGAGCTTGAAATTCCAAAAATCGGGATTTTCAACGATGATCAGCTTTTGCATTCAGACCAGTCGGTTTTTGTTCTGTGATTATTCATGACGTCTCTCGCATAACGCTAAGACTTCTGTTTCTTCTCCTTTTTCTTCCGGGGTTCGATCACCAGCAAATTGGCATCATAGGTGACAATCCCCAGCATAATGCTGTTGATCAGCCGCGCAAAGCTTACGCTGTAAACCTGTCCCTTACCCATAGGGTTAGGTTCCATCGGATCGCTGAGGTAAACACAATCTTTATCTTCATCATATCCGCTGATCACCACAAAGTGTCCCGCCGGTTCACCCTTGATGCTGTCATAGATGTCAAATTGTGGAATCTCACGCGGTGTTCCGTACAGGTAGGTCGCACTAAGGCCTGTGAGGATTGGGACCGACCGTTTCAGGTACTTCTTGATCAACTCGGCATCCAACTCACCGTATTTCAGTTCACCGCCCGACTCAAGAAACTTGATATAAGCATGTGATGCCACCTGTAACTTCCGGCGTTTGTTCTTAAATTCCATCTGCTGCTTCAGATACTTAACGATCTTTTTAGATGGATGTTTAAACCAGGTAGGATCGAAAAGATTCAGGTTATAGGTATAGATGTGTGCTTTGTAACCGCGCTTGAGGGCATGATTGCCAAGCATGACCGCCAGCGTGCCACCAGCTTTCAACTGCTTTACTTCCTTGATAACCTGGTTCAAGGGCACTTTTTCACCATAGTATTGATACAATGCCTGCAGGCATGTCGGCCCGCAGGTTACTTCGTCGGGCTGTGCCTGGATATCGAAGCCAAGGACTAGTTCTTTCCGCATGCGCTTATTCTAGATCAGCAATATCCACCTTGCCTAAAAAGTTATTGGATGATGGATTCATTACCAAGTTATAATTTTTGTGATCATTAAATCAAAAACTTCCACGAGGATCAGGATTATGATAATAACCTCCAGCAGGCTGCTTTCCCTTTGGTGAATGATCTCCCGGAACACCGTCAGGTTGTTTTCAATGATCTTCAAGGTGTAGTCGATTTCGCTGTACCGTACCCGCAGATCAAAGTGCTTGATTAAGCCCTGATGGAGTTTGTCAAGGTATTCATCTTCCCATGTCAGCTCCGGCGCGTCGAAGATGTAGATATTCTCGGCGATATCGTTCTGCGTATTGAGTGCCCTTCCCAGGAAGCGCATCATGTTCTTCCGGCTTATCTTAAGCTTACCGGTAAGTTCAAGCTGGTTTGCAAACTCCTTTACTTCCGTGAGCAGGCGGTCGCTCACGTTATGGTAATGATCGAGGGCCACAGACTGAGCCAGGTTGAACATCACACTGCGGATAACTTTTTCATCCAGTTTGCCCAGAACAACGTCATCAAATTCAAATGCAAGGCCGGCACCCTCGCGCTGGCTGATCCGGTGGTCGTCACGCAACCATTCTGTCGCGGGGTTCTTCTGATAAGGCGCGATCGTTTTGATCGCCCATTTCATTTCGTCTTCGCTGTAGCCGGCAAAAACGACGACGCCATAATTAAAGTAAGACTGGTATTTTCCGCCGGGAAATACATACAGTAATTCCGACGAGGAGTCGGCCAGGGGTTTAACATCAAAAAACGTTTTAATCCCTTTGATGTCCAGCTGGCTTGCAACAGAAAAAGCAGACAGATTTATCCGTTCAGGCATATAACGCCTTTTAACGAAAGATATAAATTAAAATTAATGAAAGGATAATCAGGCATTAGGGGAAATTCCGGAAATTTAATTTCCATTAAACCCACCTTATGCAAAAGATCACACTGGCCTGCTTTCTTCTTGCCTTTACCACGTCTGCCCTGGCCTGGGGGGTAACCGGTCACCGGGCTACCGG
>DASPJC010000144.1:0-15030 GCA_035628815.1 Ohtaekwangia sp.
CCTGGGTAGTGTACACTACCCCAACCCACACCGTCCCGCAAAATAACCAACGGCTTCATCCACGATCATGTCACGGGGCGTGATTTTTGTTTTCAGCGTGATGCCTTCGAGACTTTTGCAGCGGCTTAACGCTACATACAGCTGGCCATGCGCGAATGCACCGCGACCAAGGTCTATGACAATGCGTTCGAAAGTAAGGCCCTGGCTTTTGTGAATGGTGATCGCCCACGCGAGGCGTATAGGGTATTGGATATAAGTGCCACGCACTTCGAAACTGATCGTGTTGGTTTCCTTATCCCACTTGTAGACTTTATTGTCCCACGTCACCGGTTCGATCTGGTGAACCTTGCCGTCAGCAAAACGCACAAAAATCTGCGCATCGGTAAGGCGTTCAACAACACCGATGCTACCGTTCACCCACCGTCCCTGCAGATCGTTCTTTACCATCATCACCTGTGCGCCTGCTTTCAGGTTTAAGACTGCGCTGGCGGGATAAAGACGATCGTTGAAAACGCCTTCGACCTTTCCCTTGAAAACATGGGTGCTTGCCGGCAGTGCCATCAGCTTTTGCAAGTTCACATGGTCGGCAATCGCATTCACCGATGTCAATACAATTGAAAATTCGCTGTCACCAGGCTCACCAGGTAGAAAGCGTTTATTCAATTCACCGAGATCGTCGGTGCCGGCAATTCCCTGCCGGATGCGGTTTAAAAGATAAATGAAGTCGTCGTCGTGCTGGCGATAGATTTTTTTTAGTTCGATCACTTTTGGCCGCGCAGCACGAAAGGCGTCCGCACTGAAAAAATACGGACTGTCGTAACGCTCAAAATTAGTATTGTGACCTTCGCTTTCTGTCAGCACCGGCGACAGCTGAAATGCATCCCCGATAAAAATGATCTGTTTGCCACCAAAAGGTATGTCATTCTCCATGTTCAGCCTGAGGGATTGATCAATCGCATCCATCACATCGACACGTACCATGGAAACTTCATCGATGATCAGCGTATCCATTTTGCGAAGTATTCGTAGCCGCGGATGGCCCTTCCCCCAGGGTGTAATTTCAGGATCATCTTTTAACAATGGCCGAAGGGGAAATCCAAAGAACGAATGGATGATGCTGCCGCCAACCTGTAATGCCGCCAGCCCCGTCGGCGCCAGTACCACGCATTTCTTAATGGTATTTTTTCTGAAATAATTTAACAGGGTGGATTTGCCGGTGCCCGCCCTGCCCGTGAGGAAAAGCGTTTCGTTTGTAAATTCCATTACGTGATAAGCCGAGGCCAGGTCGTCTTCAAGCCGGAATTCTTCCGGTACAACAATGGAATCTTTTTCTTTATTTCCCGGCCGCGGCGTATGGATCATGGACCAACCTATATAAAAAAAACGAGTTGTCCTATAACGGAAAGTTCAGTAAGTTAGCAAAGGGCATCGCGCCAGGTTGTCCCTTCGGATACGATATTTCCGTTGTGCCATATTTGTTTAAATCTAGTATCTATTGTTCAACAAAATCCTTTCATTATGAAAACTATTTCCAGACTGCTCGTGGTATTCATCGCAACGGCATTTTTAATGCAGGCTTGCACCGATGACGAAAAATCAGGTTCGCCAGAAAAAGTCCAGTTTACTTTCGGCGTAACAACACATGGTCCTGAAAACGGACGCGTTTCCGAGGTGGTTTTACCGCCAGGAACTTCCCTGCTGCTCACGTTGAAAAACAGCGATGATGAAACTGTTCTGGATCATCAGCGGATCGAGCTCTTAAAGGTGGGAGATCATTATCTGACAATGCCCATCGACCTCGTACCCGGCCGTTACAAGGTTGTTGATTTCATGCTGGTGACGGAAACGGATGAAGTACTTTACGCGGCACCGCGAAACGGCTCGCCGCTTGCCAATGCCGTGGTTCACCCGTTACCGTTTAGTTTTACGGTCAATAAAAACAGCGTGACAAACATTGCCATGGAGGTAATCGATGTATCGCTGAGTGCTCCCCAGGATTTTGGCTATGCCTCTTTTGATATCGGCTTTGTAGCGGGACTTCCCTTACAACTCTCGGTTATGATTCAGAATGAAAACGGATTCAAACTCACGACTGCAACGGCGACCGTCGTACGGTATGCCGATACCCTGAATACCTATGCGCTGCGCGCCGGCACGAATACGATCTTTTTGCAAGGCGACAGTAGTAACACGTTCAGCGTTACCGTTGAAAAGCCAGGATACAATAAGTATTGGAAGGAGTTCTCCTATGCAGCGCTGATGGACGAATTGAATGGCAGCCCGTTAGTGGTGTTGCTTGATACCGGAGTGAACGTTGAGGATTATTACTTCACCCTTGACATGGACTATATCAATCCAACCATTGAAGGAGGGTTATACCCCGGAGCCTTCACGATGCAGGACCATTCACGTATTCATTTCCGTATCCAAAACGGGACAGTAGTGGGGGACGATGCCAGTAATATGGTTGGCTATATCTGGCCGCGCACACAATCGTTTGGCGAATGTGTAAGCAAGGTAAACGACGACTACACGGGCGCACTTAATGTTATTTCGTATACTGCATGGGTGGACTATACCAGTGCGGTACCCCGCGTTTATTTTGATCTTGTTCACGGCGAACTGCGATCGGCTGATTTTTTTATGCTTTGTGGTTCAGATGAGCCTGTGAGTCCGGGAGGAGAACTTCTTAGTCCCATCATCGAATCTGTAAGCTTCGAACTGACGGGGGAGGAGCGTCAAAGTTATGTTACCGCGGACGGCATGCTCACGGTAAGTCTTGAATCTTTCCGTTGATCGTTTCAAAACAACTTAAAAAAAGCAACGGGTTCCGTTGCTTTTTTTTAAGCCTTTATAATAGCCTATGCTGAATACGCCATAGCCGTACTATGGTTTCTTATGCTGCTGCTGATGTTCTTAAGGTATTTTTTCAGGATAATCACATTGGTATTTAACGATTTCTTTTTCAGTCCTTCGATTTGTTGAAGAAAACCGCTGAGATCCAATCCCCTGTATTTCGTCTTGTCGCCGATAATATTGAAGGTAGATGCGTTCTTCCCGATTTCGCGCTCGATCGTGCTGACCAGGCCTTGATACTGCGACGGTGCAATTTCCATTTCTCCGGTATCCGCGCGAACCAGGTCGATGACCATTTTCTCTACGGCTTGGGAAACGCTTTTAAACACACCCTGCGGGATGGGCGACGCAATGCTACTTTTCTGTTGATCCAGTACCATCTGCGAAAGTTTTATTCCGCCGCGGTCGTCGTGGATCGTATACTTAATGGTGGCTGTGGGCTCCTCCTCGTGAACCAGATAGCAGTAAAAGTCTATTTCCTGTGACATATCTAATCAACATAAAAAGTGGTGCCAGCGTTCCGCGAAGGCCGGCTTCTTCATCATTTGTTCCGGAACCATCTTTGAAGCAGCGAAAACCGCCGACGAACTATCATCGGATGAAAGCACAATCCGTTGCACGCAACGCACGGTTCGCCGTTGATGCGCAAGCCGGGCTTTTCATCCTCATAAGTGATCGTAAAAACTGAATTCGCCCCATATCATGATATATGACCTTCGCAGCGATTGTATGTTCCAGAATCCACGGGACAGCTTAATCCATGTCGCCGATAAGGAGTTTTTAATTACCTTAGGCAACGCGTATTCAAGTACCGATCATCACTATGAAATACCTTTCAATTCCGGTTTCCGCCCTGGTCATCAGCGCGCTGCTGTTTTCAGCGTGTTCTGTGAAAAAGCAAAATACAGCAGAGAATGCCGGGGCCGATTCGACGAACGTACATCAGAACGGATTTAACGCCGATGTGGAGTTCTTGAAAAAGTATACCGACATCATGATCCTGCAGGATTCCACCGGCCAGAGCAAGATCGCCGTGTCGCCAGCGCTGCAGGGACGGGTAATGACCAGCACATCACAAGGTGATACCGGCCCTGGCTATGGTTGGATCAATCGCGACGCTTTTTTGTCCGGTGATACATCATCCCACTTTAACGCGTTCGGTGGGGAAGATAGATTCTGGCTGGGGCCCGAAGGCGGGCAGTTTGCGATCTACTTTGCACCCGGAAAGGAATTCAGTCTGGACAACTGGCACGTGCCGCGACTGATCGACCTCGAACCGTTTGAAGTAGCCGCCGCGACGCCCACCGAAATTGTGTTTACCAGAAATGCGGAAATTGTCAACTATTCGGGAACGCCTTTCAACATTGCCATCGAGCGCAAGGTCCGTCTGATTGACCAGCGACATATCCCGGATCATTTGGGCATCAACGATGCAACAGGATTATCCATGGTAGCATACGAGACGATTAACACGCTAAAAAACACAGGCGATAAGCCATGGAGAAAGCAAACCGGCCTCTTATCCGTCTGGATACTCGGCATGTTCACGCCGTCCGATAATACAACGGTGATCATACCCTATCGGGGAAAAGCAGATTCGGTTTCCCATGTCGTCAACGACCGGTATTTTGGAAAGGTCCCGGAGCATCGCCTCAAGATTGACGATAAGGCGGTCTACTTCAGCGGTGACGGAAAGCACCGCAGCAAGATCGGCCTTTCGCCGCAACGCTCAACGGAATGGCTGGGCAGTTATGATGCAGACAATGGCGTGCTCACGCTGGTGAAGTACAACAAACCGGAAGGTGTGACCGATTATGTTAATTCTTTCTGGGAAATTCAGAAGCAGCCCTACGGTGGTGATGCCGTCAACGCCTATAACGATGGGCCGCCTTCTCCCGGTGTAAAACCGATGGGCCCATTTTACGAACTTGAAACGTCGTCTCCTGCACGCGAGCTCGAACCCGGCCAAAGTGTGACGCACATTCATACAACCTTTCATATTAAAGGCTTGCCGGAAAAACTGGATGAGATCATGACGAACGTGCTCGGTGTAGATAGCAAACGCGTTACCGGAATGTTATCCAGGTAGTCGCCCGCGCGGAGTGGAGAAGGATATAACGATGGCGGCGTAAACTTTTTGTTGTTGTATCCGCCAAACCGGCCAGGGTATTTATCAGGTATTCAAAAAAATTTCCACGCAGCGGTTCCAACTAAATTACAGGCACATATTTCTATATTTGAATGGGTTGAGCGGTGGTCAAATATGTTGCAACAACTTGTCATCACATGGCTGTTTTTTAGTCTCACGATCCTGGCACAGGCGCAGGTGACCTTCGTGATCGATGATCTCCCGCGGGCGACTTCAGCGACAGATACAATTTTTATATGTGGCAGCTTTAATAACTGGGTAACCAATGATCCTGCCTGCGCCGTTAAACGCCAGTTGAATGGACAGCTTTCGGTAACTGTTCATGCTACCGGTATTCATGAATACAAATTCACCCGTGGAAACTGGATGAAAGTCGAAACAGATCCGGGCAATGATTATATCAGGAACAGGTCCGTGGCATTTGATGGCCGACCAACAGTTGTGCGGATCAGGATTGAAAACTGGCTGGACCTCGGCGGCGCCCGGACGTTGAACTATATCGTCTTCTATTTTTTTGCATGCGCATTCCAGGGAATTGCTCTCTGCCTGCTTGTATATCGCATCGACAAGAAAGATCCCTTGAAGTTCCGGGCTTTTCTTATCAGCACCGGTTCCGCCATCGCGCTCCTGGTCCTGCTGGTATTATTTGAAACAGCAAACCCGGTATGGCAGGCTTACTACGTTTTTTTCTTCCGGTTCAGCCTGTTCTGCTGGGGGCCGTCGTTGCTGTATTTCGTTTACAGGTTTAGCGGTCAGCCGTTACCCCGCATGCGCTGGTATTTCGTGCCAGCGATGTTGGTGGCACTCGTCATTTGTATCAGGCTGCTGAATATTCCGGCCGCGTCATTGCTGACGGCGACCTGGGGAACCTTTCTTTTTGTCACGGTCGGATTTTTATTCAACCTGTCGGTCGGCTTGTTAGCCCTGCATCGCTTTCCTGTGCTTAAGATCCGGCCGGGAATTGCAAGGGAAGCCAGGGACAAGTTTCTTTTTTATTATTTCTGGATATCCGCCGTTGCGTTGCTGTCGGTACCGCTGAACCTTGCCCTGTTATCGATCGGCCTGCATCATCCGTTTATCGCAGACTTCGAAAATGTCGCCGTTGTATTGACCACGCTGATCTTCTTAAAAACGTATTTCCTCTGGCGCTACCCGGAAATGATACGTGAAGAGAAAGGGCCGGCCGTTCATCCTGATAACCTGGGCGACTTGCTGGCAAAACTCGAAGACACCATGACGGCGCTCAAGCCATACAAGAACCCGGAACTCAATATCTCAGATCTTGCGGAGCTTGTCGGTACCAAGCCGCATGTTCTGTCACGCGTCATCAATGATACTTATCACAGAAATTTCAGGGACTTTGTCAACGCGTACCGTATCGAAGAATTTATCCGGCTGGCGGATACCCGAAAATTCCGGCATTTTACTTTTCTCGCACTCGCCCAGGAAGTCGGTTTCAATTCAAAGTCCACTTTTAATCTCGCATTTAAAAAGCTTACACACCTGAGTCCGAGCGCCTATTTCAAAAGCAAAGGCCTGCAAAAAGTGGTGGAGATGTGACGGTTAATTCCTAACGTAAAGAGCTTCATGGCGTTGAATGCGTCCGGGTTTGCAAATTCGGTCGACCTGATCTTTTTACTGATGCAACTTGCCACGAAAAATAACCCAAACGCAAGGCTATGAAAACAAAAATTTTACTGACAAGCTTAATGTTGCTCGCCTGGGTTCTGCCTGTACAGGTACAGGGCCAGAATGATGTAATGATGCAGGCGTTTTACTGGGACGTGCCCGTTGATGCCGTGAACAACAATGGAACGTGGTGGGACAACCTTAAAAATAAGGCTGTCATCCTGAAAAATGCCGGTGTCAAAGGGATCTGGGTCCCGTCACCTGCCAAGGGTAACTTTGGCATTTACGATATGGGCTACGGGATTTTCGACCTGTATGACCTGGGAAACTACAATCAGAAAGGAACAGTCGAAACGCGTTTCGGCTCGCGATCTGAGTTGGAACAGATGATCAGCACGATGCACACCAATGGAATTGATGTCTATGCCGATATGGTCTTGAACCACCTTTACACCAACGATGATCAGGATGAATCGAATCCGGCTGTCAAACAATATGTATTCGATCAGGCGTACCGCAGCGGACAGCAGTATTCTCCCTTTCCCACCAATGAAATCCGTTGGGTGATCAAAAATGCCACGGCGGGCGATTACTACATTCAGATCCATGGATACCACCAGGCCAGTACCTTGAAAGCCGAGCGGGGATATGATGTGCAGATCGATTATAACAGCTCCGGTTTCAATGCGAGTTATTCGTGGGAATCAGAACCTAACAACGGCAGCGGCAACTTTAATGTATTTCCTGCCTCCGGTAATACCGTTCGTGGCCACGTGGAGGTAGGTGATTTTGATGAATATAAAATTACTGTAACGGGTACGCGCGATGTCGTCATCAAACTGACCGCGCGACGTGAAGTAACGTCTCCCGTTTGGGAATGGGCGTGGGCCGATCAGACCAATGGTTACTATCCCAAAGTGATCTGGAAGAACGCTTCCAATATTGCCACCACGGCGCAGCTGGAAGCGCATACCAATACAAAGGTCAATTACGTCAACCATACCGGTACGGGCGAAGCGAATTTTTCCTGGGGATATGGTGACTTTCACCCGGTGGACAATGCCGACTGGCTTGGCTATCCCGGTTCCGATGAGATCATCACGAATACCAAATTTTTCGGCAACGATCTCAATACCTTCAGCACGACGGTACGTAATCGCTATCAGGCATGGGGTGTCTGGTTGTCCAACCAGTTGGGTTTCGACGGCTTCCGGCTGGATTTTGTAAGAGGGTTCCAGGAAGAATACGTTGCGGCATGGGTCAATAATCTTCCCCTGAAAAGTGGCAGCCAGCGGTTTATTGTGGGAGAATACTGGGGCGCTGACTACCGCATCAAGAACTGGGTGAATGCCGTGGCGTCGTATGGCGCAGACGTGGATGGCTTTGATTTTCCGCTGAAATCTTCCATCACCAGCATGTGTAACGGCAACAGCGGCAGTTTTGATATGCGCTGGCTGAATCATGCTGGCATGGTCAGGAACAACGGTGGAAACGCTTTGCCCGGGACATCGGTTGTAACGTGGCTCGAAAATCACGACACCGGCAAGGAACACGACAAGTGGATTACAAAAGATTGGCGGATGGGGTACGCTTATATCCTCACGCACGAGGGTCGACCCTGCGTATTCTACAATCATTACTTCGGAGATGTGATGGTGGACGCCCACAACCCTTCCCTTACTGTAACACCCGATCCGGGGCTGGGGCTGGATATCCGGAAGTTGATCTTCGCCAGAAAAACCTATTTGGGCGGCACGCTTACCGTGCTGAGTGAGGTCGGCAATCCTTATCCTTCGGGAGATGCGTATAACGTATACGTTGCACGCCGCGCGGGGAACGGGACCAAGAGCGGTGCCATCGTTGTGATCAACAATGCAACCAGTACCAAAGGTCTGTGGGTTGATTCTTCTCCTTCCGGTTGGCCCAGCCTGGCCGGCCAGACCCTGGTGAACGCATTCAATGCTGCGCAGACAACGGTGGTTCAGGGCGATGGTCGTGTTTACGTGGAGGCGCCGGCAAGGGGATACGCGGTTTATGTGAAGCAAAGCGAGTACGTGGCGTATAGCGATCCCGGTGCAAGGGTTGACACCGGCCTGGACCAGGAGAAAGCCAAACTGGAACCCGAAGGCGAATCGGAATTTAAAGTATGGTCCAACCCGGTAAAGGACAATAAGCTTACCGTGCTGATCTCTTTACCCTACGATGCGCCTGTCGAACTGGAGTTTATCTCGCTACAGGGAAAAGGTATGGCAAAACATGCCACGCGTACGAACCATAAAACGGAGATCGACCTTTCCTACTTTCCACAAGGCATGTATATCCTGCGGGCATCGTCGGGATCCTTTCGCCGGTCAGAAAAAATAGTCAAGGAATAAAAAAAGAAAGGGGACTGAAACTTTTCAGTCCCCTTCTTAATGATAGACCAAACGATCTTGAACTCTTACAGTGCCCTTATTTTAATATTCCGGAAATGTACCGGTGCACCGTGATCTTGCAGGGCAATCGCGCCTGTCTTTGATTTGTTCCAAGCGGGATATTCCACCCATTTGCTTTTCTTGTAGCGCTCCTGGAACGCTTCGCTGTCTTCTTCAAACTCCACAACCTTCTCGCCATTCAGCCAATGTTCGACATGTCCGTTATTGTAAACAATCCGGGCGCTGTTCCATTCGCCGGGCGGATTGACTTTTTTGGTTTCGGGTGCCTCGAACATGTCGTAATTGCTTCCGGCCTTTTGTGAAGGCGTCAACTTGTCTGTCCATCCGCTGTCATCGATCACCTGGTACTCAGGGCCTGTCTCATAGTCGTTTTTGTACTCCGGACTTTCCACGACGTGATATAAAATTCCGCTGTTTCCGCCAGGAGAAACTTTCCAGTCGGCACGCAGCTCGAAGTTACCGAACTGGCGCGTCGTAATGAGTGAACCGCCAGCGGCCTCTGAACCTTCACCGAGATTTGTTCCGTCGCAGACAATGGCGCCATCTTTCACGGTCCACAAGGGTCCGATGGTATCATGGTTATAACGCTTCCACCCGTCGAGTGAAGCACCATCGAATAACAGTTCCCAGCCCGCCGCTTTTTCTGCAGCGGTCAAACTGTTTTCAGATGAAGCAGTCTCGGCGGGCGTTTCTGCCGTCGTCTCCGCCGGGGATGAAGATCGTTGACAGGAAAACGAAAAAACAAGCACGAATGCAATCCAGGTATACAGCGAATAGGTTCGTTTCATAATATGTTGTGATTTGGCAGATGCTAAGGTAGCACGCAAAATGATAACATTCCACGCCCTTCATTACAGTTAATTGCCGCTCGCGTACTATCTTTAACCTTAAGCTTCGTTTTGCGATATACCCGTTAAAAACCCTCCCTATGAAAAAGATCTTTCTTGCCGCCACGGTCCTTCTTCTTTCATTGATCGCATCTGCGCAACAGCATCCCGTCCTGGTCGACGCGCAGTGGTTAAGCGAACACGCCAAGGATCCGGACATCATTATACTTCAGGTAAACTGGCTGAAGCTCGATTACGAACGTGAACACATACCTGGTGCACGTCATCTCTGGCCAGGCTGGCTCGCGCCTGATTCCCCCGAAGGCAATTTCAACGCCCCCGATCCCGAAAAGGCAACGGCGATACTGCAGCAGCTTGGCATTAGTAACAATTCACACATCGTCATTTGCCACGTGCGAACGGAGGTCACGGTAGCGGCACGTATGTTCTTAACGCTCGAACATCTTGGGCTTGCCGGGCAGGTTTCATTTTTGAATGGAGGACAGGAAGCCTGGAAACTGGATGGAAATCCGGTCACCAGCGAAGTGCCCGAAATAAAGAAAGGTAAATTCAAGGCCAGGCCGGGCGCTTTGATCGTTGATAAAGACTATGTGTTGAAAACGCTTGGATCCGATAAAGGGGTAGTGGTAGATGCCCGGGTCAAAAGATTTTATGACGGGGACCCTACCGGTAATCCACGCGATGGTCATATCAGCGGTGCCAGAAATATACCTTATCCGGAGATGATGAATAAGACGAACATGTTCAAACCGGCGGATTCGTTGCAAGCTTACTTCATGCCGGTCGCAACGAAGGAAAAGGAAGTAGTTACCTATTGTTTCATTGGCCAGACGGCAAGTGTGGTTTATATGGCGGGCAGAATATTAGGCTACAACATGAAGCTTTACGACGGATCACTCCAGGAATGGAGCCGGATCGATACCCTGCCCATGGAAAAAACGCAGCCTTAACGGGTAAACTTCGCTGGCTTGTAATTTTAAGTGATATTGATGCAATAACGCATTATCCTAAAATTTAAAGCTTATGGTTTATCAGGTTGAAGGTAACATCATTTTATTCGCTTTCGAACGGGCAGGCATTCTGGACATTTCGGTTGGCGATGTGATCCAGGTGAAAGGCTTTCCGGGCGTACATTATACCTGGACGCAGCACGATATGCAACTGATGGAGAGCAACCCGGACGAAGATATTTTTATAGAAGTATCCAGGGTCGGCGAAAATCAGTACAAAGCGAAAGGCCTGGTTTTAAAATAACTCAGGAAATCACATGCGGAAATCATTGGCAGTCGTTTTTATGATGCTATTCCCGGTCTGGCTGCATGCCCAGCCTACGTTGAGCTTTACCTTTGATGACGGGAGCACCGACGATATGCCGGGATATGCATTCGAAGAATGGAACACAATGCTGCTGGATCATCTCGACAGTGCCGGCGTTAACGCCGTATTTTTCGTGACGGGCAAGAATAAAATGGATTCACGGGGCAAATACCTGCTTCAGTCGTGGAATGATCGTGGCCACCGGATTGCCAACCATACATTTTCTCATCCGAGCTACAATAACCCGAATACAACATTTGAAAAATTCGGCGAAGAGTTTCTTCAAACTGATTCGATCATCAACGCTTATGACAACTACATAAAGCTGTTCCGGTTTCCTTACCTGAAGGAGGGTAATTCACGAGAGAAAATTGAACAGTTCCGGGCTTTCATGAAATCGCATGGCTACAAAAACGGGTCT
Organism: Ohtaekwangia sp.; assembly: GCA_035628815.1. GTDB lineage: Bacteria > Bacteroidota > Bacteroidia > Cytophagales > Cyclobacteriaceae > Ohtaekwangia. The sequence goes on from DASPJC010000144.1 coordinate 11,656, forward strand.
GTTACAATTGATGCGTCTGACTGGTACGTCAGCAGCCGACTTGTCAAGCGTTTGAAAGAGGACCCGGATGCGGACATTGAAGGTTTCAGAAAATATTACCTGGAACATCTCTATGGCAAGGCGGTGTACTATGAGGCGCTGGCCTTTAAACTCACCGGACGCCACATTAAACATACGCTATTGCTCCATCACAATCTTGCAGCTGCCCTTTTTCTGGGCGACCTGACGAAATTCTTCAAGGAAAAAGGCTGGCGGATCATTGATGCCACAGCGGCGTTCGGGGACGACATATTCCAGGAGCAACCTGGTAATGTTCCGGCAGGCGAAAGCCTGATCTGGGCGCTGTGTAGTGAATCCGAAAAGTGTAAGGCGCTGCTGCGCTATCCGGCAGAAGACAGCCAGTACGAAAAGGAGGCGATGGATAAGCGTGGTTTGTAGAACGATTGCATGAATGATCTAAATCGTTAGTGACAGTCGTCCCGAAGAACTGACTTTTATCAGGCAGCCGGCAAACAGTAGTCATTATTTTTGGCGCTTGTTTAAGTATCTTTCACTAACATTTAATACAATGATCTCACCGGTATCGATTACAAAAAATTACATCCTCCAGCCGGGTTTGCTGGAAAAACACCGCAAGACCCTCGAATGGATGTCTGCCGTGTTGCTCTGGAAACGCGAGCTTGCATTCTTCCAGAAGTTGCTCGATCAATATGCTCCAAAGTTTACCGATGTTGAAGACAAGAAGAAGATTGACCATTTTCAGAACATCCTTATCTACTATAATGCCGAAGTGACAGGCGAACTGAGGCGAAAGCTGATCGATCATGAGACCCGCCTGGCAACCATGCTGGAGACGATGGATGAATCGAGGACCGATTATTACAAGGAGCACGATGGTGTAATGCAGGACCTGGAAGCATTTTCGCGCAGCTTCATAACGTATAAGGAAGACCTTTTTCACTTTATCGAAAAGGCCATGGATAAATAACTTATGATACCCGGGAATCAGCGATTGGAATTGCGACAGGACCTTCGGTGGTCACAGCCTCTTAGGATCATCAATAGAAAAATATGAAACAAATTCTTGTCCCAACGGATTTCTCCGCACCCGCGAGGCTCGCAGCGGAGGTAGCATCGCGCATAGCGCTCAGGTCGGGTGCAGTGGTTATACTGCTTCATGTGGTAGAGCTGCCACAGGAAGGTTCTTTTAATATCGAAGGTGAAACCTCTTTTTCCGGAGGATGGGATGATAAGATCTTTACACTTAAACTGATCGAAAAGAAGAAAGCGGAATTGGCTGCAGCCGTTGAAAGCGTGGCGTCGTCAGGTGCCTCGGTGCGATCGGAACTCCGGTTGGGAAATCCTTTTCACGGTATCACGCAGATCATCAACGATCAGCAGGTTGACCTGGTGGTGATGGGCACGGAGGGGCATTCAAAGCTCGAGGAAATGCTCATTGGCTCGAATACGGAAAAGGTGGTGCGGCAATCTCGCTGCCCTGTGTTAACGGTTCATCCGCGGACGGTCAGTGCGGATTTTAAAAATATTATTTACGCTACCTCATTGCTTCGGGATGAAGAAACCTTCGTACAGGTTGCTGCCCAGGTGCAGGCGTTGTATGACGCAACATTGCACATCGTCTGGATCAACACGCCCGTCAATTTCCAGCCCGACCATGTGGCCAAGCGCGCCATGCTTGACTTCGCGACGCGGCTGCGAATAAAGAATTATACCTTGAATGTCTTTAGTGATTTTTCAGAAGAGGAAGGTATCATCCACTTTGCAGAATCCATTGATGCGGACCTGATCGCCATGGCAACCCACGGCAGGAGAGGCTTTGCGCACCTGCTCGCGGGAAGTATTGCCGAGGATGTTGTCAATCATACGAAGCGTCCTGTACTCACTTACGTTACCAAAGCTTAAGACAGGCTGTTGTTGTTATAACGCTGCCGATATGGGCAGGGGTAGTGATACTTCAGGGAACGCCGGTGTTTCCGTTGCACTGAATTTTTCGTCCTGGTGATCCCACAGTTCTTTGAAGACAAGGCTTCGTCGTTTCAATTCCTCGAAAGTACCCGCTTCGACAATCTCGCCGTTCTTCAGAATGTAAACGTAGTCGAACTGTGTCAGCAGGTGGAGGCGGTGCAGTGACGATACCACGGCTTTGTGTTTCAGCGTTTTGAAAAGATTGCCATAGAGCAACCGCTCCGTGCGCGGGTCCACGCTGCTGGTGGGCTCATCCATCAGTACGATGTCGTTCGAACGTGCTGCGAGGATACCGCGTGCCAGGGCGAGCCGTTGTTTTTGTCCGCCCGAGAGGTTGACGCCTTTTTCCTGGATGTGTGTCTCTAATCCCTGTGGTAATTGCTTAACGACGTCCGTGAACCGGGCTGTCTCGCATGCTTCCATGATCTCCGCTTCCGTAAATGGCAGACCCAGGGTGATGTTGTAACGTATGGTGTTCTCAAAGATCTCCGGATCCTGCGGAAAAAGCATTACGGAATTTGAAATGCTCTGGAACGCAATCTCGCTACCGTTGTCAAGTGTAGCCTTAACGTTGCTCTCCGGTGTATAGAGTCCGCGCAGTACGGAGAGTAACGTGCTTTTACCGCTGCCGCTTTCGCCGATCAATGCAATGCGTTGACCTTTCGCGATCCGGATGTTGATGTCTTTTATCCCGGTAGGACGATCGGATCGCGCGTCGGTCCTGGTAAAATTCAAATGCTCGATGTCAATACTGTTCCAGTCCTGTGAAAGTTTCTCCGTGTGAGCCACACCGCGTTGCGCATACGTTTCCTCGATCTCGTTTACGTTTTGAAGTTCTGTGTGTTGTTTGATGATTTGCGTGTACTGTGAAGCAATGTCATTGAACACGCTGGTAAACTGGTTGACATATCCCAGGAGGATCACCAGTCCGCCGATAAGAAATGGCTCACCCGGTATCCAGTTCTGGTAGACGTATCCAATGGTGATGACGCAGTAGATAAGTCCCACCATCATTTGTGCGGTAAACCATTTCCACTCGTTGATTACAGCGTTGCGCCTGAATGGTGGGAATATTTCAGCCACTTTCGCCATAAAGCTTTTTTGTATCCGGCTCTCAAGCCGCAGGGTGATTACACTGATAATGTTTGACAGGCTGTCAAAAAGGGTAGACGATACTTCGTGTTCACGTTCATTAACTTCTTTCAGTGATTTCAGAAAAGGTTTGTCGAATTTGATGATCAGAAATATCGTGAACATCCCGATGATCACGGCCAGTGAGCCGAACAGCGGAGAAAAGTACAGCATGGCACCAAACGAAAAGAAGAATTTTCCGAAGGAATAAAAATAGATGAATCCGTTTTGAAAAAAGTCGCGCAGCGCCTCGTATGC
>DASPJC010000145.1:0-5517 GCA_035628815.1 Ohtaekwangia sp.
AGGTCATTCTGCAGCTCCTGTCCCTGAAACAAGTAGCGGTTTCTCAAGACCGGTTCATAGGTGATTTCGGGCGAAACGGTCCTGACCTTTAACCTGTCCGCATGATAGGCGTTAAAGATCATTCCGAAAGGATAATAATCCCCCGACTGGGTAACCTGAAGCGTTGTATTGTTTTTTTGATGTATGATCGAGAAGTCGTCGAAGTACACATTCGCGGCCGCCGCATTACTTTCAGTGGCAACGTAAATGTAGAGGTAGCCATTTTTATCGGCCGTGAATGACCGGCTGAGTTTTTCGAAGGCGTTGTAAGCGGAAGCTGTAATTCCTACGGCACCCGCGCGCTGAAAGACGTAGCGGTCATTGAAAAAAAGAAAAACGAGATACGCCTTGGGAATTATGTTCCCGGCAGGGATGGCGCCGGCAGCTGCTGCGGCATTGCTGTTAATCCCGTTGAACAGCGGTGCCGACTCGCCTGTGCCGTTGATGCCCAGCGCGGCATTTACCGCCGCGCCCAATATCGCTGCAGTAATTACAGCGTTGCTCCCCGTAGGCTGCGTATACCGGGCAAATACCTCCATGTAGACCGCGTCGCCGGCCATCACCCGCAGACTTTTGGCCGGTCCTATCGCCTGGTTAAGATGAGCATTACATTTTGCCGCGCGGTTCGGCACCAAAACCTTTTCGGACGCGACCGTCGTATTCAGACTGGCGTCTCCGGGGTTGATCCTTCTCGCCGATACATTTTTAAAAACCAAATCTTCCTGCTGCGCCAAGGCCACCTCCATGGTAGCCTTATAGTTCAGGGTCTCTTTCAGCGGCCCAAACCCCACGCGAATATTGCCTTGATGATCTTTGATAAAATACTCATGGTCGTAATGGCCATTATTCACCGCCACTCTCCCTTCCGGCGTATAAAAAAAAGCCAGTGTTCCGTTCTCAAATTGCATCCCGCCGGTATAATCCGTGCGCCATGCCATTGTGTTTTTGATCTTTACTACTTTTGATAATTTATTTCCCTCTCCATCATAAGTATATTCTATCCGGTCTCTTGTAGCATCGGACCGTGTGTATTCTATACTTTCCGGAAGTTTAAGATAGTTGTACGTGATTGCAGATATACCCTTGTTGTGATCGGATATCAGGTTCCCGTTTTTATCATAGCGGTATTCCGAAGCAATACTGGCAGCGGCTTCTCTGAACCCCAGGCCATTACCAGAAGCATCGTCGACCGTAATCAGCTGGTTGCTCCCGGCATAACCCATGCTGAGGTCGTCGATATTCTTCCGGATGCCCTGCACTTTTCCATATCGCAAAATTCCTTTAATGTTCCCGTTGCCGTCATACTGTTTTATACTTTCGTCAAACATTCCGCCTTCGCCGTTCCACACACCGTTGACGTTGGTAGCCGTGTAAGCCCGCTTCATCCTGCTCAACACGTCATAATCAAAACCATAGATCCGTTCGACGGGCGTCTCCTGTTTGTTGTCCGTTTTCCAACGTATTGATGAAATGTTACCACCGTATAAACTTTTTGTGGTGAAGGCCCCGCTGACCTTTACGGGTGTAGGGGCATAGTATGCTATGTCCATCCCAAAGAGATCATTGGAATCGTCGTTGGTCCACCCGGTATTGAGCTTGCTGTTATTGATATTGGTCAGCCACCCCTTGACATTATAACGATAATCAACCGACTGAAGGAATGTATTGCCACCGTCAGCAGAGTGTATGTTCTTTTCGATTAGTTGTCCCAATGCATTATACTCATTCGAGGCAATGATAATTTCCGGTGCCCCGTTGATGGACTGAAGCGTGGTGCGTAGCCGGCCTGCATGATCATAGGTGAATCGTTTTTGAATTGAAAGCGAAAAGGCCGATGTTATTTCCTTTTCAATCTTTCCCGTGAAATCGAACTGTCGGCCTGACCGGATGATTCCGCCAAGATGACTTTCCCGTATACTTTGTATGGGCCGGTATTTTTTATCATACCATGTAACGTTGTTGAGCCAACGGTTCTGGCCGATAATTCTGATTTTGGTTCCCGTCGGATAACCTTTAACGGTCATCAGCCGCGAAGTGGACGAAGGGTACCCGCTTACATTCTGGAACGCAAAATTGTTACCCTCGGCATCCCAGCCCGGATAATTCAAAAAGTCATATCGGTCGTAATAATAAATCGCCATGATGTCGCCTTCATTAACGCCGGTTGTCGGGAATGAGACGCTGAGTGTATAACCGACGGCAGTGTTTGAATTGGTTTCATAGCGACTCGTTGACGCACCCGCCTCTGCTCGCAGCGCCGGCAACGTTTTGGCTGAGCGGAAAATGCCTGTCAGCACAGGGCGGTTGAAAAGATCATATTTAGTAAAAAGGTACTCCTTCCCGCTGCGCTGTGCGGGGTCTTGTGTCAGGACAATGCGATTCCATTGATCATACACCATAACGGTCCATCCCTCCGGTCCTGCTTGCGCACCCGGGACTCTTTTAGCGACCAGCCTTTGCTCGTTGTCGTACTGGTACTGAAACGCCCAGCGATCGAGAAACGATTGCTTATCCGCAGCGGCCGCTTCGTATTCAGTCGCGAGGCGCGACACGCCCTCAGGTTGAATGACGAACATCAACAATCCATCGGGGCTATATATCCGATAGCTATCGAACCAGGTGCCGGGGTTCCCTGTGCGGGTCAAAACAACCAAGCCGCGCTGATCCTTGTAAACATTTCTAACCTGGCCATCCTCATTTACAATCTGCTCGATGATCAATTGGTTAGGAGGATAAAAACCCGATCGCATAGGAAAGCCGGATGTATGGTATTTCCAGTACATGACTTCGTTAGCGACATTGGTTTTCACATAAATGCTGCTTTTTTTCGCGGTCGGGTTCCAGTAATCATCCCTTGGCATCACATTTCCAATGATCCGGCAGAGGGGTGAATTTTCAAAGACGTTTTCATTGTAGGGTGCCATACCACCCGCGACTGCAAAGGGTGGTTCGGAATAGAAGACACGCTGCTGGTTAACGGCATCCTCCCGGAATTTACCTTTTAACGTATGGTCTTCTGTATACGGCAAATAGTTCCGGGGCTTTCGCCCGAACACGTCGAATTCGAAAGGCGTGATGATGTCGGCATACTGTGGATTTTGTTTTACCTGGACCTTCTGCAAGGGCCGGCCAAAGCCATCAGCAAAATCGTAAACCTCTGATTTGTCATCGACATCAAGGTATGATATCGCATGCTCGTCGGTAACGCCGGCAATCAGGATATTTTCCGTGCGGACAAAGTTCCGGTCCGGACTGGCCGGTTGATTACCCGCAACAGCGGCCTGCTGATAGCCGGCGCCCTGGTGAGAGCGTTGTCCCGGGCCTGTTTCGGGCGAAGTATCTGCCGTATCAGCTGCGTTGCGGGTTTGACAGAACCCTGTTATTGACAACAACAGTAACAATATGCATTTATAGCTGGGGACAATTTTCTTTACTGGCATAAACGGTGAGATAAAGTAGGTTAGAGACAACAGCATTTCCACAAGCATCTTTTATCGTGCAACGGATGCTATACGTGCCAACCGCGGAACCAAAACCAGGCGGACCCATTACCTGCGCCACAGATGCCCCAAAACTGGTCCAGTTCCCGTTCTTGAATTTATACTCCCATCGATAAGAGGAGCCTGATACCTGTGCCTTGAAAGTAGGCGCCTGAATGCCGGAAACCGGAGCCTGATCCGGTAAGATGTCTGGCGGACCAATACCGCCGGGGCATTGAACGACACGGGGTGGCCTGATACCACAGATATCCACCTCGATCATTCCATGGGCGCATATGGCCGCCGAAACCATTGGGGTTGCGATTTTTATCACAAGTGATGAAATGGACTCGCCACTGTATTCCGGATTAGTCCGGCGGACTTTCACGCGGTAATTTCCTGCCACTGAAAAAATATGGGAGACGGAACCTGATGAAGTTTCTGCCGTCGATCCGTCATCAAAATCCCAGGCATAGCGGGTTGCGCCATAGGCAGCGCTGACCGTTGCGGAAAATGTTATTGCCTTGCCGGCAACCTGGCATCCCGACGCGGTCATCTGTCCTTCAGGCAAACTACCGGATTGATTCTGATAATGATACCGGTACCGTGTTTGTATCGCATTGTCATGATCGCGGACCAGTTTCAGTCGCTTCAGATTATCATAGGTGTAATGCGTATTTCTGCCGTTTGAATCGGTTATGCGTGACAAGCCGATTAAAGGAAGGTGTATATACTGCGTGGCGTGCTCCTGGGGCCCCGGATTCAGCACCCGTTCGAGCAATAAAGATCCGTTGTTTCCCCACGTGTACTGCAATGGGATACCTTCCTCACCAATGGCATCAACAGGACTGCCTGAACCATCATAGGAAAGGAATGAGCGCACGGGCTTGTAATTTTGTTTTGGATAGATGAAAAGGTTGTTCGTATTGATTCTTGACCACGGGAAAGTTGTGAACGGCAACCCTACCCCCGATTTCAGTTTGTTACTTGACGCGGCAAAAACGTCCGTACCCTGAAACTTTTTGAACTTCTCCAGCGAACCACCGGTGATCGTCTTGGTCGTTACGCTGCCTTCCGTCTTTTCAAGATACGTTAACGATTCAATCAACGCATTGTCAACCTGCTTCGCTTTCAGCATGAAGATACCGCTCGCATCCTCATCGGCTGTAGGGATAACGCGGTTCCGGGATGGATAGTCGGCCGGGTATTTATTTTCAGTCACCACCTTTTCACCATTGGCGAAGGTCTCTACAATTTTCCGCGGCATCAGGTCGAGGTAGAATTTATCCGACGGAGGATCGACAGGATTATAGGAATAATCCGTCACGTGGGCGATCTTTTTATTCTCGTTGCCAGGATCGGCCTGATCAAATATCTCGCGGATGATCCTTTTTTGAACAAAGGGTTTTGAGACCATGCGGTACTTTCCCAAACTAAAAACCGGGACAGGACTCGGCGGGCTGTGAAAGTTCACCCGCAGCGTTTGAATGAGACTCATGATCGTCACGCCTTCAACTTCACTCAGGGAAGGGAGGTCAAAATCATACTCCATCAGATCACGACTTACTACTTTGAATACATTTCCCTGCTGTGCAAACACTTCATGCTTGAACAAGACACCCCTTTCCCAGAAGTTGGATGTAAAGGCCGGAAAGGGAGGCCCCGTGGGGTCGGTGGATAGTCCGGGAAAAGGGACGTCCGTAATCCGCTCAACGTCGTGGTAAATCAGCGGCACTTCGTCCGGATGGTCGTTAAAGTTTGTGTAGTAAAACTCTTCTTTGCCGTTTCCGTTGGTCAGTACCGTAACTTTGCCATAACCCACTGCGTTGCCACCGAGATCAAACAGGGCATTATAAGCCGAGGAACTGATATTCAGATAATCCACCGGGCATCCTTCGTCGATCGAAACCGTACCATTTCCAAAGGCGGCAAAGCTGTAGCCGAAAGCTCGACGACTGCCCGCGGTTGTAAAATAGTATTGCGGCGCATGATAGGCCTC
>DASPJC010000146.1:0-4732 GCA_035628815.1 Ohtaekwangia sp.
CCCCGTGCCGCCCCATCATTTTTAACAGCGTGGATGCTTACGGCGTTGACTTCGGTCTGAGCCAGTTCTACTACACCATGAAAAAAATCGGCTTCACAGTCAACCTGTACCAAATGGAAGGCGGCGCGCAGAAGCAGGTAGACGTTGCCATCGGCGCTCACCTCGTTTACTATGCCATGAAAGGCTACCGTATCATACTTTCTTCCGGCGACGTCGACTTTGTCCCGGCCGTGGACGTCGCCCTCAAAGATGACCCTGCACGAAACATTACCTTGCTCACCTATAACTTTGGCGTTCACGATTCATTATCCGCCATCTGTACCGATCATATTTTTTTCGAGGATCACCCCGAGATCATCAGGACGTAAAAACAAGGCTTCCCTAAACTATTCTGATCAAAAGATGGTTATTTGTAGTGAGGATTAACACCTTACCGCTAGCGCTGAAATTACTAAATTCACGTCAGCATCCCGGTAACGAACGCATATGGCCACGCTATACATCAAGAATATGGTTTGCAACCGCTGCATTATGGTGGTGCGGCAGGAATTTGAAAAGCAGGGCCTTCATCCTGAGCACGTGGTCCTTGGTGAAGTGACCATCCACGAAGATCACCTGACCCCCGGCCAGCTGGAGCAGCTTGATAAGGCACTCACCACACTGGGATTTGAAAGGATCGACGACCGCAAAGCACGGCTGATCGAGTCCATCAAGAACAAGATCATCCAGATGATTCATCATACCGACAAACTGAAGCTGACCGTAAACTGGTCGAGCGTTTTATCGGAGGAGATGCACCTGGACTACAATTATCTCAGTAATCTCTTCTCCGGTGTTGAAGGCATCACGCTGGAACAATATATTATCCGGCAAAAAATAGAAAAGGTGAAGGAACTGCTTTTCTATGATGAATTAAATCTTACCGAGATCGCCGACAGGCTTGGATACAGCAGCGTGGCACACCTTTCAGGTCAGTTCAAAAAGGTCACGGGCCTGACGCCTTCGCAGTTGAAAAAGTCGCGGGACATCGATCACAACCGGAAGCCTATTGATTCTGTCTCGTAGTATTATATAAATCCAACCCGTAATTCTGCAATACCCCTTCCGCCGATCATACGTTTACAAAGTCAGATCAGGAAACACATAGCGGCAGTGACACGATCAGGTAATCCTGTAAATGAAACAAGTTATAGTGTAAAACTTCAAGGTCTTGAAACCTGTAGTATTGTAAATGAATTGATTTATGACAGTCTCCGATACACCAGCAGCAAAACCATCCAACGGCAAGTATGTGCGTGAAACATTCCCGGTACTGGAAATGACCTGCGCTGCCTGTGCCGTCAGTGTTGAATCCATGCTAAAATCCACGGCCGGGGTGAAGGATGCCGCGGTCAACTACGCCAACCAGACAGCCTGGGTGGAGTATGACGTAAAACAGGCCCGGCCGGCGGACCTTCAGCATTCCGTTCGGTCCATCGGCTACGACCTGGTCGTAGATGTGGATGATCCGCAGGCCGTTCAGGAAGCATCACAGCGGGTACGTTACGATGCCATCAAACGCCGCACCATTTGGTCTTCCGTGCTTGCCATTCCTGTTGTCATTATCGGGATGTTCTTTATGGACATGCCTTATGGCGCGTACCTGTCAATGTTGCTTACCGCTCCCGTTGTATTTTACTTCGGCAGAACCTTTTTCATCAACGCCTGGAAGCAGGCCCGGTATGGGAAGGCGAATATGGATACCCTGGTTGCACTGTCGACGGGCATAGCGTTTGTCTTCAGCGTTTTTAATACATTTTTTCCCGCGTTCTGGCATGCCCGGGGTGTCCATGCCCACGTCTATTTTGAAGCGGCCGCTGTCGTCGTTGCTTTTATCTCCCTGGGTAAATTGCTGGAAGAAAAAGCCAAGTCGAATACTTCATCCGCTATAAAAAAACTGATGGGACTGCAACCAAAAACCGTATGGACACTGGTTGACGGCAAGGAACAGGAAGTCCCTGTTGCATCGGTAAAGGTTGGTGATATCGTCCTGGTCCGGCCCGGCGACAAGATACCCGTTGATGGTATCGTGACCAGCGGTTCGTCGTACGTGGATGAAAGCATGATATCCGGCGAGCCTCTCCCGGTACAAAAGTCAGCCGGTGAGAAAGTCTTCGCCGGAACGATAAACCAGAAAGGAAGCTTTCAACTCCAGGCAAAAAAGGTTGGCAGCGATACCATCCTTGCACAGATCATCAAAATGGTTCAGCAGGCCCAGGGAAGCAAGGCCCCGGTACAGAAGCTGGTTGATAAGGTCGCCGGCATATTCGTTCCGGTGGTCATTGGTATTGCCATTGTCACCTTTATAACATGGATGATCTTTGGTGGAGAAAATGCTTTCACCCATGCCCTCCTCACATCGGTTACGGTACTGGTCATTGCTTGTCCCTGCGCGCTGGGGCTGGCCACGCCCACGGCCATCATGGTTGGCGTCGGTAAAGGTGCCGAAAACAATATCCTGATCAAGGACGCCGAAAGCCTGGAGCTTGCGCACAAAGTCGACACGCTCATACTGGATAAAACCGGGACCATCACGGAAGGAAAGCCGCTCGTTACCGATATCCGGTGGATGGTTCATGAGGACACATTGCCCTACCATAAAGAAATTCTTTATACCCTGGAAGCACGATCGGAACATCCGCTTGCTGAAGCCATTGCCGGAAGATTGAAAGGAGAAGGAATAAAAAGCATCGCCATGGATGCCTTTGAAAGTATAACGGGCCGCGGTGTAAAAGCACGGTTAGCAGCTACAACGTATTTCATTGGCAACGAACAATTACTGCGAGAGAACCGCATTGACATTCATCAGCAGGTAACGTCAGATGCGTCCCGGCTGCAGGAGGAAGCGAATACCGTTGTTTACTTTGCTGACAATGAAAAAGTAGTGGCAATTATAGCCATTGCTGACAAAGTCAAAGCCACGTCGCCAGCTGCTGTACAGGCATTACAAGCGAGGGGGATTGATGTTTACATGCTCACCGGCGATAATGAGGAGACCGCGCGCGCCGTAGCAAAGCAGGTGGGCTTGACCCACTACAAAGCGGCCGTCATGCCTTCGGGCAAAGCCAATTTTATCAAGCAGTTGCAGCAGCAGGGAAAAGTTGTGGCGATGGTGGGCGACGGAATAAATGACTCGCATGCGCTGGCACAAGCCGATGTGAGTATTGCCATGGGCAAGGGTTCGGATATTGCCATGGACGTTGCCAAGATGACGCTGATCACTTCCGATCTCGGATCTATTACCAAAGCGCTTAACCTTTCAGCGAAGACCGTAAAGGGTGTACGGCAGAATTTATTCTGGGCCTTTATTTATAACGTTATCGGTATCCCGCTGGCCGCAGGTGTTCTATACCCGGTAAATGGCTTTCTCCTCGATCCGATGATCGCGGGCGCTGCGATGGCACTGAGCTCCATCAGTGTCGTGATGAACAGCCTGCGGTTAAAGGCCGCAAAAATTTAACGAACAGAAAAACAATTAAACATTCAATACAATGGAAACAAAATTCAAAACCAACATCAAATGTTCAGGCTGCGTTGCAACCGTGACGCCCTTTCTTAATGAAGCCTTAGGTGAGAATAACTGGAAGGTAGACACAGAAAGCCCTTCCAAAATATTGACGGTTAACGGTGAGAAAGACCAGCAAAAGGTACTTCAAGCCGTCGAGAAGGCCGGGTATAGGGCGGAGCAGCTCTAGCATGCGCGGCCGTTTTAACCCGGCCGGCCGCGCTCAATCCAGCCAGGAAGGGCTGTTTTAAAGGCTTTGAACACAATTCTGTAAAGGAATAATTGTAAAGTGTAAATCCTGAATCATTAAAATGCGTTACATTTGAACCAGTAAATGAAAGCCTTCCGTACCATATCGGCAGCAATTTTAGCCCTTCTTGTGCTGGTGTCTTCCACCAGTTTTATGATCGGTGTTCACTTTTGTAAGGGAGAAGTAAAGAACGTCGCCCTCTTTACAAAAGCGGAAGGGTGTGAGAAAGAAAAGAGTCTTCCGCCCTGCCATCGCCACACAAAAGCGCCGTGCTGTGAAGATGAAATGGTCATCCACGAAGGCGACGATTTTAAAGCCGGATCAGCAGATATCCATATCGTTGCGCCGGTGCCCGCAGACATTGCCAGTCCAATGGTTTTGATCTCGGAAATCATTCCATCCGCTCCGATAGCCCGAATACAATACTTACCCTACGATCCTCCGTTGCGATCTGGTGATCTCACCATCAGCTACCAGGTTTTTTTAATCTGATCTTTCCCGGCCCCGGGCACTGCTCCGCCCGCTGAAATCGCCAGGTCCTGGCGATAGCACTATTCTCATTGCTTCATTCTTTGAATTTCAAGTCATGGTCGAAAGTTTGATTTCTTTCTCGCTACGGAACAGATTCCTCGTATTGCTCATTGCCAGCGGTATTTTTGCGTGGGGCGTCTATTCGGTGAAGGTGAATAAAATAGATGCCATCCCGGACCTGTCCGAAAACCAGGTCATTGTCTTCACCGAATGGATGGGCCGCAGTCCGCAGATCATCGAAGATCAAATAACCTACCCGTTGGTAACAAACCTGCAGGGATTGCCCAATGTAAAATATGTGCGAGGCTCCTCCATGTTCGGCATGAGTTTCGTGTACGTGATCTTCCAGGACGACGCAGACATTTACGAGGCCCGTGAACGGGTATTGGAAAGATTGAATTACGCGA
>DASPJC010000147.1:0-10325 GCA_035628815.1 Ohtaekwangia sp.
GGCGTGGCTTTATGGAGTATGGCAACGGTATCATGGGCGACATGTGTATTCACATGTTCGACGCGGTACGCTGGCTTTTAAAGCTCGGCTGGCCAAAGCGGATCACGTCTTCCGGCGGAATCTATGTGCAGAAAGAAAGCAAGTCCAACATTTCAGATACGCAATCTGCCATCTTTGAATATGACGAATTGAACTGCGTCTGGCAACACCGCACGTGGGGGACATCGGCAGATCCAGAGTATCCCTGGTCTTTCAAACTGTATGGCGACAAAGGTACTTTTGCTTTTGATACTATGAAGTACGATTTCACCCCTGTTGGGGACGGGACGAAGATCCATAAGGATGTCATCTACGAAAAAGAAAAGTATCCCGAAGATCTCAGCGAACCGCGCATCGAATTGCATGCAGCGCCGGCCACGCGTCTTCACATGCTGAACCTGCTGGAAGCGATTGAAAAAGGCACAAGACCTGTCGCCGACATCGAAGAAGGACACATCTCCACGGCGTGCTGCATCCTGGCAAACCTCTCCATGCAGACAGGCCGTCCGTTGACCTATGATCCCAAAACGCGGAGCGTCGTCAACGACCCCGAGGCTACCGCTTTATTGAAACGCGCTTACCGTCAGCCGTGGGTTCATCCCGAACCAGATAAGGTATAACGAGGTTGATGGAATGTATGAGTACCGTGTAAATACTGCTGTTCTTTTCGGGTGTTAAATGGTAGTGTTTCACCCGGAATACGTCTTTTTCGTCGCCGGATTTTATGGCAGAAAGGCACATTAGGGTTAGTTTTGGATAACGATAATTGAACCCCTATGAAAGTTTCCGTCCTTTTCGTGGCGCTGTGCGTCAGCGTATCGGCAGCCGCGCAATCCGAAAATGCACAACGTCTCAGAAATTTCAATCTCACCGATAACGGCATCGGGATTCGCGACTTCGACCCTGTCAGTTACTTCAAAGGTAAGCCTGCAAAAGGTGACGAGAAATTCCGAACGTCGTACAAGGGTATCACCTATTATTTTATTAACAACGAAAATGTCGAGGAGTTCAAAAAATCTCCCGCCAAATATGAGCCTGCGTATGGCGGATGGGATGCTTACACGATGGCTGTGGACGGTCAACGTGTAAAAGTAGATCCAACGACGTATAAGATCATCGACGGCCGCCTATACCTTTTCTACAACTTCAGCGGAAAGAACTACCTGACAGCCTGGAACAAAAACGAGAAAAAATTGAAAGCGGCCGCGGATAAAAACTGGATCAGCCGGATCCGCTGATTTAAAGACATTTTCTTAGGAAGCGAACATTGGAAATCATGGTTTCCTGCGTCCGCTAATAGCATGTATTTTACAACCGCACACCCAGGTTCACACCTTTCAATTCTTCCTGGTGGATAAACGGCTGGTTATACAAACGCTTCCCGGTAGCCTTGAAAATTGCATTGGCAATAGCCCCACCTGTTGGGGGAAGCGCCGGCTCCCCCAGTCCCGTCGGATCGATACCATTGTTGATAAAGTGTACATCAATTTCGGGGATCTCCTTCATGCGTATCAGTCGGTAGGTATTGAAGTTCTTTTCCTCCGGTGTCCCATCGTTAAATGTGAGTTTGCTGTACATCGCATGGCCCATACCGTCGACAATTCCCCC
Source organism: Ohtaekwangia sp. (assembly GCA_035628815.1). GTDB lineage: Bacteria > Bacteroidota > Bacteroidia > Cytophagales > Cyclobacteriaceae > Ohtaekwangia. The sequence goes on from DASPJC010000147.1 coordinate 1,648, forward strand.
GCGGACCTGCTGGTAGGCGCCGCTGAGATTGACAACGATACCACAATCCGCGGCGGCGTAAATTTTCTGAAGGATGGGCTGGCCCTTTTTCATGCCGATCTCGGCGACCTGCGCGACATACGACCGGTGTGAAAAATATACGCTGAAACCTTGTGCGACATTCTTTTTGGTTCCCCATCCCGATTTTTCAACCGCCAGACTGATCACGCCTTTCATACGGTCAATATCGTACTTGATCGCGCCCACAGGAGATTGTTTGGCTTTGTCCAGTAAGTCGAGCCTGAACTTCACGGGGTCCCTGTCGGCGGCATGGGCGACTTCATCCAGGAAGGATTGTTCTGCATACGCGAGAAAGTTGGTGATGGGTGCACGCCACGCGCCCGTTGTGATCGGAGATTTGTGTTCGACGGACTCGATGAGCAGATTATCCACCGCGCCAGAAGGAAAATTGTCTTCCCTTGTACAATTGCCGGCGTTGATACCAACACCGCGAAGTTTGTAGCCAATCAGGTTGCCCTTTGCGTCCAGCGCTGCCTGGAACCGGTAACGTACCGCCGGGCGATAACTCCCGCCGGTCATATCGTCTTCCCGTGACCAGGTGACCTTCACAGGTGCCTTGATAATATTGGAAAGCTCCGCAGCCTCGACAACATAGTCGGCCTTCAAACGCCTGCCGAATCCGCCGCCTAGCCGGGTCAGCTCAAGCGTGATCTTGTCCGGTGCTATGCCCAGCAGCTTCGCCGTTTCGTTGCGCGCCATGTCAGGTGTCTGTGAGGGGCCAATCAATTCAACCCCGTCTTCCCGGACGTGGGCAAAAAAGTTCATAGGCTCCATCGGACTGTGCGAGAGAAACGGACATTGATACTCGCGGCTGATTACTTTCGCTGCAGATTTGAAAGCAGCGTCCACATCACCATCGCTTCGCTTGACCTGGGCATCTTTACTTTCAAGCAACGTTTTAAATATTTTATCGTGGTCGGTACTGCTTTCAATAGCACCTTCCGCTTCATATTCTACCTTGAGCACCTTGCGGGCTTTCATCACCTGCCAGGTAGATTTCCCCACGACCGCGACATTGTTCTTAAAAGTAACCACATCAACAATCCCCGGCAGGGCTTTCGCGGCGCTGTCATCAACGGATTTGATCTTCATCCCAAAAGCCTTCGGGCGCTGGATCATTGCATGTAGCATTCCTTCCTTGTAAACATCCAGCCCGTAAAGCGGTTTCCCGGTGATCATTTCGGCGTTGTCGACATTGCGGATAGCCTGCCCGATAAGCTTGAAATCCTTTTTATCCTTTAATGTTACGGCTGCGGGTACAGGGATCGCTGCAGCGTCGTTAGCCAGTTCTCCATAGCCCACTTTCCTCCCGCTTTCAGCATGGATCACCATTCCATTGGCTGTTGCCAGGGATGAAACGGGCACCTTTAGTTTATTTGCCGCAGCTTCCATCAGCATTTGCCTGACGGTCGCACCTGCTTTCCGCAGGCGTTCCCAGGAATGCGGTATCGCTCCACTGCCTCCTGTAAGCTGGCGCTCGAACTTCCTCGTATCCAGGGCGGCCTGAACGACTTTGACCCTGGTCCAGTCTGCATCGAGCTCCTCGGCCACAATCATGGGAAACGATGTTTTAATATTCTGACCGAGCTCAGGGTTAGGCGAAAAGATCGTCACGATACCGTCCGGTGATAAGGAAAGATAGCTGTTGAAGCTCACATCGCCGGCAGCAACGGACTTCGGGTTGAGTACTTCCATCGATGAACCAAGGGTATCACCCCAGTGAAATCCAAGAAAAAGACCGCCTCCCGCAGTGGCGGCGATCTTCATGAAATTTCTGCGCGACGTTTTGGCTAAGGTCTTCATGGCTTTAGATTTTGGATGATGCGAGGATGATCGCTTCACGAATGCGATGGTAAGTTCCGCAGCGACAAATGTTGCCATTCATGGCGCTTTCAATTTCGTCAACACTTGGTTTGGGCTTCTTCGACAGCAGGGCGGCGGCAGACATGATTTGGCCGGCCTGGCAGTAGCCACACTGGGGAACATCCACTTCGTTCCACGCGGCCTGCACCGGGTGGTCTCCGTTCGCAGAGAGACCTTCTATCGTCGTAATTTTATTCGTGCCCACCGCTGAAACCGGAAGTGAACATGAGCGTACAGCATTCCCATTCAGGTGCACTGTACATGCGCCGCATTGCGCAATCCCACAGCCATACTTGGTCCCTACCAGTCCAAAGGTATCGCGGAGCACCCAGAGGAGCGGCGTATCTGCGTCGACATCGGCCTCAAAGGATCGGCCATTGATTTGAAGTTTGTAATTTGCCATACCGTGCGGGAATTTCGTATCGTGAATTTATATAAATAATATCCGCATTGGGATCGCTGTCTGGGTTTTGTCCCTTGTATTCTACAGGCTGTTGTCCGCGTACACCAATGGCAATACTTCGCCGGGGAAGGTTGTTGAATGGGCTATGCGGTTCAATCTTTTGATGTCAGACAAGTCCTTCACAATGTTGCCCCCCCGGCAAAGATCCGCGACGGCGGCACGCTTTTTTAGATCATGAACCTGTAGACCTTATGCGCAATGAATGACTATTTGCAACGCGTTTCCGGTGAACTGGCGGTCTGGAGGGAAAGAATGCAAAAGCCTCCCACTTTTTTTGGAGGCCTTGCGAAAACGCTTCAGGTGCGGATGAACAACCTGATTCCCGAAAAAATCCATGGGGCGATCACTACGGCCATCAAACAGATGACGCGTGGTGTTCTGTTCAGCGCGGGTTTTACCACGGGCGACCCGAAACCGGTGGAAAGTCTCGAGCTTACCGAATTGCAGGTAAGGGATACGATTAAATTTTACCGGAACACGGCCGCAGCTGAAGGTGGAGTTTCCGGCGCCGGAGGTCTATTGTTAGGTCTCGTCGATTTTCCGGTGTGGCTTACTTTAAAGATGAAAATGTTGTTTGAGATCGCACGGCTCTACGGCTTTGACACCCGCGACTTCCGCGAACGACTTTACCTGCTCTACATTTTTCAGCTTACATTTTCCAGCCAGGTCGGACGTAAGGCAGTGTATGAACGCATGGCGGACTGGAAAAATGAATCGCAGAAACTGGGTGACATCCACCAGTTTGACTGGCGCGTATTCCAGCAGGAATACCGCGACTATATCGACCTTGCAAAAATAATCCAGCTGATACCAGGTGTCGGCGCAGCAGCGGGGCTTATCGTCAATTATCGTCTCACGAAAAAACTGGGTGAGACAGCCATGAATGCCTACCGCATGAGACTGCTCCGCGACGATCTTACGTTGGCGCTACCGGTAAATCAATAATTCATGGAAGCTTCGCGACCAGTTTTTCAGGAAGGATGCGCAGGATAAAATAAATCAGCTTCCATTTCAAGCCGGGAACGATGGTGAAGCTGCTTCCGGCACCGACAACAGCCCTGGCGATGAACGCAGGTTCCAGCATTAACGATTCCGGAAGATTAAGTCCCCGTGTCATTTTACTCCGGATGTAACCGGCGACCACAACGTTTACCTGTATTTCGCGGACGAAGAGATATTGACGCAGACCGGCAAGGTACTGCGTGAAGGCCGCCTTGGTACTTCCGTAGATAAAGTTGCTTTTCCTTCCGCGAACGCCTGAAAGCGAGGACAGCCCGATAATGCGCTCGAGACGATCATTATTCCCGTCCATTGCGATAATATTCAGGATCGAAACAGCGCCACAATAATGAACCTTCATCATTTGAAAACTTCCCTCCCAGTCGCGCAACGCTTCTTCATTGTTTTTGAGGAACCCCGCCGCATACACGACAATGTGAGGCTTTTCGGGAAGGGTGTTATAAAAGTCCCGATGGGTCTCGAATGCTACAGCATCAAAGTACAGTATGTCGACCTGATGGCGCGCTAAATGGTTTGCCGAGAGAAAAGTGGTAAGTTCCCCCGTATTTCGTGAGGCGGCCATCACAAAATGCCCCTGGCCTGCGTAAAGCAGAACAGCTTGTTTAGCAACGTCCGAGTTTGCACCGAGAACAAGAACTGCTTTTTTGGTTGCGTTAGGCATTCAGCGAAAATGACTTTTAGTGTCTGCTGGCATGAATACTGTATTGCCAGAGATTTCAAATATACTCCTTTTCCGACGCGAAAAATATGACGAACGATTTACGGATCAAGATGAATCGTGTTCGTCTTGCTTGTTTTTATATGCCTTCAAATAACGGCCTAAACTGATTTGCTGCAAGGCGTATCAAATGTTTTAGGATACAAAAGAAAAAGCCGAGGGTATCCCCGGCTTTTCCACTTTTATGGGCTGTGATTTTACTTCAGTCCATACAATTCAACGTGCGCTTTTTCAGCCCCGGAACCTGGTTTTGTCTTGTAGACAAATACTACTTTTTTCAGTTCCTGCATCGGTGATTTCAGCTCCATGGCCTTTGTCTCTGCACCGGCTTTTAAGTTGTTCTTCACATCGATCTCCTCCATTTCCCCTGATTCATAGTAAACCTGAAGCGTTTCAATGTTAAGCGGTGCATCCGTCGCCTTCAGCTTGATGGATTTAAATTTGTCGGCACCCATCACCACGATGGATTCGTTTTCCATTTCAAAGCTTGCTGTGGTTTCGCCGATCTTGTGCCACCCGGGTTTATTACTTAAAACAACACCAGGATCTTGTGCGCTCGTTACAGTCGCATACACCATCAGCACAAATAATACTAGCATATTCCTTTTCATAGTGAACATAATTTGGTTGACATTATTACTTAAAATCAAATGCCAGTTTGCGGTGATTGCGGTCATTATCAATCAAAAATCTGCCGCCTGACTGCCCCACTCGGATGTCCGCTGAGAATGCAATGGATAATGTTGCAACAGAAATAAATCTTCAAAATAATATTGGAGGTGAAAACAATGTAGATCGGCAACTGCGGATACCTGTGTTTAAGTATGCTGTCGAAGCTTGAAGGATAATGTCAGTTAAATAACAATTCGTCCAGAAACAGCCAGCCCTTTTGTCCCTTGTACTGATGCCACTTTGGTAATTGCGGCAGGGGCTCGGCGATGATCCGCAGGTGTGTTATGCGCGTTGGTTTGAAAACACATTCAAGGCCCATCTGTACCGCAGGCATATATCCTTTGGGTTGATCGGGAACAACCGTTCCAAGGAGTTCGAGGTGGTCTTTGGTTTGTCCTCCCCATACCTGGAATCGGCTCGGCGGGAAGATATGCCCACCCACGTCACAGTTCATGCTCAGCGTGATGCGCGTCAATTCAACGGGATGGGTGAACGCCACGAGCATATCCACCGGATCGCCCTGAAATCCCAGCCATCCGCCGCGGCTGCCAAAATTGGTATCACCGGCTTCATGGTCCCGCAGTGTTTCACCACCCTTCGCGCTATATTTTTTATCCGGGAGCGTCTTCAGTATCACCGTGTCCGGTGTATAACGGGTCTGGTAGAAAACGGCGCCCGACCTTTCACTGCCATACCAGCCTGCTTTATATGCCCGCGCTTTCAGGGTGGTGATGGACCCCGCTGCCTGTACGGGGCTGTCATAGATCAATCCCGTTACGCTATCCGGTTCCGTTCCATCCAGCGTATAGCGGATCGTTGCGCCCCTCACCGGGTGGTCTATGCGAACTGAAAAATCGCCGGTGAATATTTTTCTTTCCTGCTCAATCCTGGGCGCGGGAAGGCGGAGCGGCCGCGAGTGATCGGCGGCAAATCCTGTTTCAACAGCGACACCCTCCAGCTTTATTCTAAGTTCCGCGATCTCCTCCGGCGTTACGGCGGTGTTCCAGATGTACAACTGTTTCAGACTTTTGAACTCCGACAACGGCGCAAGATGATGCGCCGCAATTTTGGTGGATGAAAGCGAGAGCACGCCAAGCTTTTTCAATGGTTTCAGATCCCCCAGCGTAGCGCCGCTGATATCCGTAAAATTCAAATACAGTTTCTGAAGGTTCTCGAACTTTGCAATGACCTTGATGTCGCTGTCGACCACCGGCAACTTGTTCAGGTCCAAGCTTATCACCTGGTCCTTCACTTTCAAAAGGTCTTCGAGCAGCTGGGTTTTATATGTGCCGGCATTATAAATGTTGACAGCCAGGGCCGGTGCATTTGCGGCTACCGGCCTGACGACACGGTACGCCGTATTGAGGGCCTCAATCACCTCCGGATCTGCGGGCGGGAAATTGTAGACCGCGTCCGTCGGGCGGATCCGACGTTCCAGCAAGGCCCTGAAGGTATCCGCCGGATGAACATCCACTATTTTTTTCCGGAAGTCGGCCCCTGAGCGTATCCAGTGAAAAATGATCTCGGCTTCTGATCGCGAAAGCTGCGGTTTGTTTGCCGGTGGCATGTGCTTACGGTCATCCTCCGGGAGATCAATACGCTGCCACAGGAGGCTTTTAAAAGGTTGTCCAGCCGCGAACAACGGACCGTCCTTCCCTCCCTTCAACAGGTCGTCAGGTGTATCGAGGCTCAGGGCTCCTTTCGCCTTGGACGCGTTGTGACAGGAAGCGCATTTCTCCTCCAGGATTGGCGCAACAACATCGTCGTAGATAAGCGCTTCAGCCAACGGTGGGACTACCCGATCAGACGTTGCCTGGCGAAACGGTGCCAACAGGAAATCTTCGCCATGGGTAAGTGCCGCGCCGAAATGGCCGGCGACAACAATGCATGCAAGAACCACACCGGCCGCGACTTTGCCAATGATCGGCGGATAATTCAATGATAGATAATGGTAAAAGGCTGATGATGCCAGGGCGGCTCCTGTCCCTGTCCATTTGTGCCACAGGAGCACATCTCCACTGTAACCATCTTCCTTTGCAAGGAACAGGCCCATGATCACAGTCAACGATGACAGCAAGGCAGCAGCGAATACCGCGCCCTTTATAACGTCCTCCGAAATCGCTGTCATCCCTGAATGGCGGACAATGTAAAGTACCATCGCTCCCAGCACCATCACGATGGGAAAGTGCAGTACCAGCGGATGCATTCTGCCGACAACCTGCAGCCACGGTGGCAGCATCAGCTGTTGCTCGAAGATCAGCAGGAAAATAATGAACACATTAAGAACAAACAGCAAATTTTCCGCAAAACGCGTCAGTCTTTGCATGGTGTAGGCCGGTTTAATATTGATTTGTACGCGGGGTCTTTTATGACGGTCAAATCCGACGGAACTTGTATGGGTAAACTTTTCCGGAAGCCCATTGTGCTACATAGAGATTCTCGTCGCTGTCTACACATACGTCGTGCGGGTGAATGAATATTTTTTCTGCCTGCCGCATAGGTTGAAGTTTACCACCTGCATCATATGCGGGCGCTGTGCCGCCAATATTGGAAACGACTTTATTCGTTTTATCCAGGATCGTGACAAACCCTGTTCCTTCCGCGCCCAGGTCGGGCGAACGCAGAACGGCTGCATAAAGATAGTCCCCTTTGATAACCGGCCTGCAGACACACGCGCCGGGCAGTGCAATGATCTCGAGAAGCTTTCCGTCCATGGTAAAGCGCTTGAAACAGTTACGTGTTCGGTCCGTAACGAGCAAGGTGGGATTACCCTGGCGTGTATCAATACAAACGCCGTGAGCGTTGTCGAGCTTTTCGTCGCCCTCCCCTTTTCCGCCAAAGTATTTCAGCAGTCTCCCCGTTGCGTCGTAATGCAGGATGTATTGTTCGCCGTAGCCGTCGGCCACATAAAAGTCACCCTGCGGTGTCACAGCAACTTCGGTGGGCACAAATTTGCTTTTGTCGGGATACAGCCCGTCTTCCTGCGGCGCGTCAAGGGTCAGCAATACTTCACCGGACAAAGACGTCTTATAAACCTGGTGCTTTTCGGTATCCGTAATAAAAAGGATATCGTCTGCGAGGGTGAGTCCATGGCCACCGGGAAAGGCGTTGCCCCAGGTCGTCAGCAGTTTACCGTCGGTATTGAATATCAATATGTTATTGCGTGTCTCATTGGTGAGCAGTATGATCCGGCCTTCTTTATCCTGCACCATTTCATGGCAGTCATTGACAGGGTTTTTAATAGGATCGGCTTTGCTCCACGCCTTATCCAGCGTGTAGCGCACACCGTTGTGGCCGTATACCGGAGCTTTGTCCTGAGCGTTCATAGTATGGGTTAGGTACATGCCGGCGGCACTGAGCAAACCGGCGTTTTTGATAAATTTTCTTCTTTTCATAGTGTTCAGCGGTCGCGTCAGACCAGGATATCTTTTACGACCGCGCCCGCAACATCGGTCAGCCGGTATCGTCGTCCGAGGTGTTTGAAGGTAAGCCGTTCATGATCAAGCCCCAGCAGGTGTAAAACGGTTGCATGAAAATCATGCACATGAACGGGGTCCCTTACAATATTGTATCCGAACTCATCGGTTTCACCGTAGACCATCCCCGGTTTTACGCCGGCGCCCGCCATCCAGATACTGAAGCAACGGGGATGGTGATCGCGACCATAGTTGTCAGGTTTGAAAGCCCCCTGGCAATAGTTTGTGCGTCCAAACTCACCACCCCAGATGACGAGCGTTTCATCCAGCAGACCGCGTTGTTTCAGGTCGGTGATCAGTGCCGCGGAAGCCTGGTCAACATCTTTTGCCTGGCCTGCCATTTCAGCAGGAAGGTTGCCGTGCTGGTCCCAGCCCTGGTGATACAACTGGACGAAGCGCACACCGT
>DASPJC010000148.1:0-4630 GCA_035628815.1 Ohtaekwangia sp.
CAGCGGGCGACGATCCAGTTGTTATTCAGTGGTACCATTGCGGCATCGACCGGCGTGTTCACCGCCATCAATCTCGCTTCGGCCTTGTATGCGTTGAATCCCCGGATCCGGCTTACGATCATGGGCTACTGCGCGATCCCCGACACGCGGGAAGCACTGCACAAGATTCTTCAGGAAAAGCCCTACATCAGTTTTACCGGCGGTGGCCAGCTTGTCCCGCACACACAAATACTCGAAGCCATCAACTATGCGGACTATGGCATCATAGCATACCCGCCAAACCCTTCAACGGACAATACCATACCGACCAAGCTGTATGAGTACGTCGGCAGCCAGTTGCCTGTACTGCTAATCAATCATCCTGCCTGGGTGAAAGTCTGCCAGGCCTACAACGCGGCGATCGTCTTCGACCCTGGCGACTTTCAGCCTGCCGCCATCCTCCGACAGATGGATCAGGAAACTTTTTATACAGCCCCCGTGGAGGGCGTTTTCTGGGAAGACGAGGCCCCCCGGCTGCTGGAGATCGTTAAAAATTTAAACCGGCAAGAAAAAGATAATAAATCCTTCAAAATATTTTTTTAGACTATCCTAAACTTATATTTTTACTCCTCGTTAAACAGGAAAGCTATGCTTAGCTATACGGAGGAGAATTACTTAAAAGCGATCTACCATCTGTCAGCAGACGGTTCGAAGGCTGTTCTCACAAACGAGATTGCGGAAACAATGAGTACAAAAGCTGCCTCCGTAACCGACATGATCAAAAAGCTTTCGGCTAAAAACCTGATTTCCTACGAGAAGTACTATGGCGTTAAGATGACCCGCCAGGGAAAAGCGGAAGCTTTGCTCGTGGTGCGAAAACATCGTTTGTGGGAAACGTTTCTCGTCAGCACCCTCCAGTTCAATTGGGATGAAGTCCATGACGTGGCGGAGCAACTCGAGCATATTCAGTCGCCATTGCTGATTGAAAAACTTGACGCGTTCCTCGGACACCCCGTGGTCGATCCACACGGCCACCCTATCCCCGACCAGAGTGGAAAACTGCCGGAAGTGCGGCAGGTGCTGTTGTCAGAATGTCCGTTGAAGAAGAAACTGACTGTCCGTGCAGTCAAACATGGCTCGCCGGCCTTTCTTCAATATCTCAGCAAGATCGGCGTCTACATTGGCGCCGGACTATCCATTCTCGACAAGATCGAATTCGACGGATCGGTAGAGATCCTCATCGACGGAAAAAAGAAAGTATATATATCACGCGATGCATCAGAGAACTTACTGGTAACATAAATTAAGTATGAAACAAAAATCCCGATTTCAGAAGTATACTTGCTCATCCTTTCTTGCAGCCATAGGGATCGCGCTGGTTTTCACAGGTTGCTCTCCCAAAGACGCCGTCACGCACGACAGGATGCTCGTCGTCGCCACCACCGGCATGATCAAGGACGCAACGGAAAACATTGCAGGCGATGCGGTCGAAGTTGTCGCATTGATGGGTCCCGGTGTCGATCCTCACCTTTACAAGGCCACGCATGGCGACCTGGAGCGCCTCACCACCGCAGACATTGTGTTTTACAACGGTCTTCACCTCGAAGGAAAAATGGGAGAAGTACTGGAAAAGCTTGGACGTTCTAAACCTGTGGTAGCGATTACAAAGGACATCCCCGATTCGCTGCTCCGCGATGTGCCAGGCTTTCAGGGAACACACGACCCGCACATCTGGTTTGATGTGGACCTCTGGAAGAATGCGGTGCGTACCATAGCGGCCGCTCTCCAGGAGCATGATACCATCAACGCACAGACCTACCGCCGCAACAGCGAACGATACCTCACCAGGCTTGATTCCCTCCACCAGGCCATCAGGCAGAAGGTACTGGAGGTGCCCAAGCCACAGCGTGTGCTCATCACCGCGCATGACGCTTTCGGATACTTCGGCGATGCCTATGATGTTGAAGTGAAAGGGCTGCAGGGGATTTCCACGGTTTCAGAATTCGGATTGAAGGATGTAACCGACATGGTGACCTTTATCCACAGCCGGAAGATCAAAGCGATCTTTGTGGAGACTTCTGTTTCACAGCGGTCGATCGAAGCCGTGGTAGAAGGATGCCGGCAGCGGGGATGGGATGTAAAGATCGGGGGAAGCCTTTACTCCGATGCGATGGGCGCCGCCGGTACACCGGAAGGAACCTATATCGGGATGGTGAGCGCGAACGTAAGGACGATTGTAGAATCATTAAAGTAACCCCGTCCACAGACACCCCGTTATGAATCCGTTTATGAAATTTTGAATTGAATAGCAGTACGCGTCAATACACGGTAAAAAACAAAAGGCCGAAACATTTTTAATACCCATGACATCAGCAAACACATCCGTAAGGCCCCCGGCACTTGAGATACACGATCTTACTGTGGCATTCGACCGCAAGCCTGTTCTCTGGAACATCGACCTTGCGCTGCCGCAGGGAAAACTTGTCGGTATTATCGGCCCTAATGGTGCAGGAAAGTCAACGCTGATCAAGGCGGTCATGGGCATCCTCCCCCTGAGCAGTGGCTACGCCAAAATATTTGACCAGCCGATCGATGATGTACGAAGCCGCATCAGCTATGTTCCCCAGCGCGAATCGGTGGACTGGGATTTCCCTGCATCTGTCCTTGACGTTGCGATGATGGGCCGCTATGCGAAACTCGGCTTGTTCAGAAGCCCGCGGAAGGCAGACCGCGATGCTGCGATGGATTGCCTGAAGAAAGTGGGACTTGAGGCTTTCGCGCACCGGCAGATTTCACAATTGTCCGGCGGCCAGCAGCAGCGTACTTTCCTCGCGCGCGCCCTTGCCCAGCAGGCCGATATCTATTTCATGGACGAACCCTTTGCGGGCGTCGATGCCGCCACCGAAAAAACCATCATCGACCTGCTCACGTCGATGACACAAAATGACAAGACCATCATCGTTGTCCACCACGACCTGCAATCCGTCAGCCAGTATTTTGATTGGGTGATCCTGCTGAACACGCGACTGATTGGCTACGGACCGATGGAGCAAACATTCAATCAGGCAAACCTGCAGGAAACCTATGGTGGGAAATTAACATTGCTTTCCGATGTGGGTGACCTTATACGCCGTGAAAACTTTCCGAACCGCGAAGGCGCGAAAAAAGTATTATGAACGCGCTGATCGATTTCTTCTCGTTTTCAGATCCCAATATCCGGTTCGTGGCTTTTGGATCGGTGCTGCTGACGGCAAGCTCGGCGATCGTGGGTTCATTCACGTTTCTGAATAAGAAATCACTGATCGGTGACGCCATTGCGCACGCGGTCCTTCCCGGCATCTGCCTCGGCTTCATCGTTTCACAAACGAAAGACCCCATCATCCTCATTGTTGGCGCCTTCATCACGGGATGGCTATCGCTGGTCGCGGTGGAATTCATCACGGCCAGGACACGCATCAAGGAAGATACTGCAATCGGCCTGGTGCTATCCGTATTTTTCGGGATCGGCATCGTGATGCTCACCGTCATACAAAAATCCGGCAGCGCGGCCCAATCCGGACTCGACCACTTCCTTTTTGGCAAGGCCGCATCGCTGGTAGGCAGTGACCTGATGGCGTTTGGAACGGTTGCGCTATTGTTGCTGGTCGCGGTGTACCTGCTCTTCAAAGAGTTCACCCTTCTGGCCTTCGACAAGGATTTTGCGCGATCGATCGGGATGCCGGTGAAGCGTATTGAACTCGTCCTCACCTCCATGATCGTATTGGCGGTTGTGATCGGTATCCAGGCTGTTGGCGTCGTATTGATGGCCGCCATCCTGATCACACCCGCCGCCGCCGCGCGATTCTGGACCAACCGGATCAAGGTCATGATCCTGCTCGCCAGTATCTTCGGTGCTATCAGCGGCTTATCCGGCGCTTACATTTCCTATATCGCCCCGGCGATGCCCACGGGTCCATGGATCGTTATCGTCATTTCAACCATTGCCTTTATCTCATTCTTTTTTGCGCCCAAACGCGGCGTGATCAGCCGGTTGATTCACCAGCGCGGCATACGCATCACCATCAACGACGAGAATATTCTGAAAGCATTATACCAGCTGGGTGAAGAAGCGCATGACTTTTTCGGCGAGCGCAACCTTGAAGATATTCTGCGTCGCCGGAAATTGCACCCGGAGCACCTGGTCAAAATTCTCAAACGGCTGAAGCAACAAGGCTACCTTGAACGACATGACGGCCGCTGGCGACTGACCGAAGAAGGAAAGAACCGCGGCCAGCGGGTGGTGAAAATCCACCGGTTGTGGGAGCTGTACCTCACAACGGAGCTGCGCATCGCGGCAGATCATGTTCACGACGACGCCGATACCATCGAACACCTGCTTACGCCCGAGCTTGAAGCCGAGCTCGAACAGCTTTTGAAGTATCCCAAACAGGACCCGCATAAGTCGGAGATTCCTTATCCCTAACCCATATGGACCCAGCCGCCGAACTTTGAACTTTGAATAACACCATGTCACTAAATGACTTCTATATCATCCTGACCGCCTGTCTCGTCTCAAGTGCCTGCGCACTGCTGGGCTGTTTCCTGATCTTGCGGAAGATGGCTATGGTGGGTGACGCCATCTCGCATGCCGTCCTGCCGGGAATTGTACTCG
>DASPJC010000149.1:0-13565 GCA_035628815.1 Ohtaekwangia sp.
CATCATGTGGGCAGAATCTGCCTGGCCCAGCATGGCCAACGTTTTACCGTAACCCAACATGGCGCCTGTATTTTCGGGATCCTCGCGGAACGACCGCCTGTAATATTGCAGAGCTGAATTATATTCCTGCTGCAGGTAATACTGTTCAGCCTGCTGAAAATTGTCTGTTGCCGATTCGCCGGAACCGAAAACAACACTCAGGAATATGATCATAAAAACACCGCCGATAGCAGCGAAGATCGCGATTGCCAGCTTGCGTTGCACGGAAGCGACGATCTGAACAGGTTTTGCAGGCCGCGATGAAGCCGTCTGGTTTTTGAGGGTATTCGTAAGCGTTTGCCAGAAAGATGGCCCTGCCTGTCGCTGCGTGCGCTGATAGTAGCTTTTGTAAGTCTCGTGTTCGCTGCGGGCACCGGAGGCCTCGGGCACACGATTCCAGTAACCGACGAAAAAGAAAACGCAGGCCAGTCCCAGCAGCATGTAAAAGAAAGCTGCATCGAGTGACCATAAGAGCGCCATCATGAACAGGGCGGCCCAACCTATGGCGAAACAGAAGGTTGAATTAAAGATCCCTTTGTTTTTTCCGGGACCGGGAGCGGGATGAGGGTTCTCCATACTCACCGAAGTTAAAAATTTTAATCCATGTGTCCGATCAGTTCGCGTTCATCGATGCGGATATCATCCTCACCGATCTCATCGAACGGATGCTCGAGGTGGTCCTGAATATTATCAAGGCTGACCAGGATGAAACTGTATAACACCGGCATCACATACTCGAGGTGCGCAGAAAAATCTCCGAAAGTACTGGCGAAATACGGGCCGTAGATGATCGGGAAAATATAGATAAAAACCTTGCTGTAAGCGCGCAGCGTTACCGGCGTCCGGTACGTGTGTATCACCTTCAGGTTATCAAAGGCGATGATCATCTTGCTCAGGTACTGATTGATCCTTGACAGCTCACTGCTTTGTATACCATAGTTGCCCATCGACATGATCAGCTTCGACAAGTCGGAGAAGTGTCCGAAAATCTGCTTTTCATTCTTCTCCCACTCCGCGCGCTGACCCGAGGTAAACATTGTACGGATCAACACCATAATGCGGGTCATCCGTTCACGGACCTGTGCCGGGAGATCGTTTTGTTTCACCTGCGGCCAGTCGCGCGCGGCATAATAGATCACCAGGGCATGGCCTTTGAAATCCGAAAACCGCTGAAGGGCGGTCTCGCGCCTGTTGTACGCGGAACCGATCGAAAATACAACCGGGAATACAATGGCTACACCAACCAGCATGTCCGGAAATTTGGCTGTCAGTCCCAGGTGATAGCAGACATAGGTTGACAAGACCGACAACAGCGTTACGATAATTGTCTTATAGTTGATAATGAGAAAAAAACTGCGGAGTACTCTGTTCATGCGGGGTGATTCACCGTCAAAAATCTAAAAAAGGCTAGCAAAATAAAAAGAACCACGGCGCTTAATTCACAGTGGTCCTGAAAATCAAAAACCAGCATTCGACGGGGCTCTGGTTGAAAATCGCTTCTACTCCTCCAGTATCTCAACTTCCACGCGAACGTTTCTTTTGGCATTGGCACTGTGTTTATCATACAACGGGCGCTTACCGCCCCACGACTTGATCTCCATGCGATCAGCGCTGATGCCATTGGCGATAAGGTATTCTTTGATGATCTCTGCGCGGTTGTAGGCCAGATCCTTTGCCGAGCCGATGCCTTCCTTGGCGCCTTCGAGCCAAAAGAAATCTTTGTTAGGTCCCAACGTGATGATCTTTCCATGATAGTTGCCATTCGTATGACCATGAAGGAGGATCCGGTACCCGGTATTTTCCTCCATCATTTGTAGCAGGCTGTTCAGTTCAAACTTCGATTCCGGCAACATGATGGCTGCATCGTTAAAAAAGTAGACGTTGAACAGCGTGCCGATATCGCCCTTATGATACCTTACCATGTCAAAATTGATCACCAGGGTCGTTCCCATCAGGTCGATATATGGCTTCACCGTGTCGGCCAGCGGCAAAGGATAATTGATCTCCTGTTGAATTTTACGGTACCCAAAGGCCTCACAGATCAACGTCAGTTGTCCTGATCTGCTTTTTGGATCGGGCAGGATCAGGTACTCATTTCCCTTCACTTTGGTCATGGCCCGCGACCTTTCCGTATCGATAACCTGAACTTCGCCATCCACGATCCGGTTATTCCTTCCATTGAAGAGACTGAGGAAAACTTCAGTGTTGCCCAGTGTCATCGGATTGTACTGCCTGATCTCGGGATTTTCTGTAATCTCCTCCGTGGCCGTTGCAACCGTGGCGGTGTCGGCAGAGCTTGTCGTTGTATTCGGGGCGTTGTCTTCCGCAGGCACGCTTTCAGGCGATACCTCTGGCGGGGTTTGAACAGTGGGAATTTCAGGTCGAATATCGCCCGGGACAACGCGTACCCACGCGTCTTTGAAGTCCGTCGTCTTTCGGGTTTGGCTCATTTCCCGAAGGGAGGTTTTGAGATCCGTGAAATACTTCAGGTAAACAAAGTAAAGATTTTTGCTGCTGTTAAATCCGTAGTCAGGCGACAAACCTTTCAACCGCAGAACTTCGACATAGTTTTGCGCAACATTTTCACGACTTTTTGCATAGGCGCCAACCACAACATAATAACCGGGACGGAGCTCCCTGGTGGCTTGTGAAAAAACCGGCTTTGGAGATAATAGCGCACCGGAAAGGATGAGCAGTACCGCGAAATTCTTCATGTAAGGATTGGCTAGGTTTTGTATCAATATTATTAAAATAATTGCATAAAACCAGCCCTTCAAACGATTATTGATTTACGGCCGAACGCTTAACTCGTGTATGTTTTATCCATTCTTTTACAAATCCTGAGCCATAACCCCATAGCTGTAAAAAGGCGGCGGGCATGGACAATGCGGCAACCCGCAGATCTTTGTTCACGCGACACGAATCCAGGAAAATAAGACCGAAGTAGGCCAGCCAGAGCAAACCAAGTGACAGGAATACTTTTACGTTCAAGACCGCTGACAAAAGAATCAGGCAGGTTCCCATTACAAAAACGGTTGGAAACCAATGCGTAGCCTTAACGGCTTCCGGGTGCACACTGCCGACAAGAGCACGCCCTCTTCCGAAATTGAAAACCTGGTCATAGAACTGGCGGAACGATGTTCTGCGCTTGTGATAAACAAAGGCTTCAGGTATCAAACCGATCTTGTAACCGGCCTTTTTCATTCTTATGCTGAACTCGATATCCTCTGCGTAGCGATCGAACCTGAAACCCCGTGTTTCCTCAAATACTTTTCGCGCAATACCCATGTTGAAACTCCTGGGTTGAAACCACCCGACCCTTTTTCTTCCGCCGCGTATGCCACCCGTGGTAAAAAAAGAGGACATGGTATATCCCATCGCGCGCTGAACAATTGTAAATTTTTCATGCGCCCTGTCCGGGCCGCCCCAGGCATCCCAGCCATCGGTTCGCAGCGCGTGTTCAACCGCCTCGAAATATCCGGGAGGAAGAATACAATCCGAGTCGAATACCACGAGATACTGACCGCTCGCCTTTTCAAAGCCAAAGTTTCGCGCAGGTCCGGGGCCTGCATTTGGCTTAAAGAAATAATGTAATGTGAGTCTCTCGCGATAGCGATCGGCAACGCTGTCGCTGCGATCGGCGGATCCATCCTCCACGATGATCACTTCGAAGTCGCGCACCGTCTGGCCCACAAGGCTGGCCAGCAGTTCATCTACTTCCTGGGGGCGATTATAAACCGGGATAATAACAGAAAACTTCGGTCGCTGCATGGAATGCAAAAATACATCAAATTAGGTATTAGGCCTTGGCGTTAAGCAGGCGTGCACCAACTTCAGGAAATGGGTCTGATTCAATCAGCGCGAAGCTGGTAGCTGGCAGCTTTCCTCAAACTCCGGTTATATAAACCAAAAAAACCCAATCGCGAAAAACTAACCGTTAACTTCCTGCAGCTTCCGCGACGAGTCGTCTTCCAGGCCAACCTTCTCGATCACGAGATAGTCGCGTTTGGATAAAGATTGCATGGCGAGCATTTCCGCCAGGAAGCCCGTAACAAAAAGCTGGACGCCGATGACGACAGCAACGAGCGCAATGTAGAACAATGGCTGCTCTGTGATCTCGCGTTTCATGGGAATGCGCGCAATGAACAGCGAGTTCATTTTATCCCAGAATATTTTGGCGGTGAAAATAAATCCGATGAGAAACGACAGTGTTCCGAACGTGCCGAAAAAATGCATGGGTTTCTGCCTGAAGCGCGAAACAAATAAAATAGACAACAGGTCAAGAAAGCCATTGATGAACCGCTCGAGACCGAATTTCGTGTGGCCGTATTTCCGTTCACGATGATCGACCACCTTCTCGGTAATTTTAGTGAAGCCGGCCCATTTGGCGATCAACGGAATGTACCGGTGCATCTCGCCGTACACGGTGATATTTTTCACGACGGCCGACTGATAGGCTTTCAGTCCGCAGTTAAAATCGTGCAGGTTGATGCCCGAAAGTTTGCGGGTGATGTAGTTGAAGAACTTGGAAGGTATTGTTTTTGAGATTGGATCATGCCGCTTCTTCTTCCAGCCGGATACCAGATGAAATCCCTGTTCCGTGATCATGCGATAGAGCTCAGGGATCTCATCCGGACTGTCCTGCAGATCGGCGTCCATGGTAATAATTATCTTTCCTTTTGCCGCGCGGAAACCGGTTTGTAACGCGGCAGACTTTCCGAAATTGCGATTGAAGCGGATGCCTTTAAAACGGCCGTCCTCTTCGTTCATCTTCAGGATCTGGTACCAGGTCTGATCGTCGCTCCCGTCATCGATGAAGAGCACCTCGAACGAAAACCCGTGCGCCTGCATCACGCGGGCGATCCACCGGCTTAGCTCGGGGATTGATTCCTCCTCGTTCTTCGCGGGCACAACAACCGATATCTGGATCCTGTTGTCAATCATCACAATACTTCAGGAGCGGTTTTGCGGACAAATAATGCACTGATAAGACTAATAATGGCATACATGATCAATCCCCAAAGATAACCTTTCAACTGTCCGACAAAAGAGAATTGCTTGGGCATATCCTCTTCCATTTTAGCGATCGCCTGATCAATGTCATTTTCGCTCGCACCAAAACCACGCATCATTTCACTCGTCTTTTCAATGGTAATCTCCGCGAGACGTTGGCCCAGCCCGGGATCTATCAAGGAGTATAAAATACCATTAAATAACACACCAATCAGACCAGCCGTAGCCAGCATAACAAATCCATGTAAAAATGCCTGACCATACGACATGAATCCGCCTGCCTGGTTTCGATAGCGTATACCCAGATAGATTACCAGACCAATGTACATTACAAGCATGACGACCAGAATTTTCCAGTTCGCCAGCAGGCTTTCATCCACCACGTAAGAAATTGCCATAACAGCAACGCCTATCACGCCAATAATGGCGCCCGAGCGAAGAGAATCCTTGATCAACCCGTCATGCGGATTATTGATTGATGTACTTTCCATAGTGTTTAAAGTTTAGGGTGTTTTCTTACGATTACCGATAGAATGATACTGACAAAAAAACCAAGAACCAATCCCTGCACAAAATACGTCGTGGCAAGGTCTGTGATATTGGTCGACGGAAGTAGTGCTAAATTACGTTCGTACATCTCTTTTCCTACCTGCGCGATTGCCGCTGCGTTAAAAGTGCGCAAATATTTTTCCATTTCAACAATGTAATCTGTCACGAACTGTTTTTCCAGCATTCCGAATACCAGCATCCCGGCCGTTGAAATTATACTCGCGGATAAAACAACCAGCAGTGCGCCGATCATTCCCTGCCAGAAATAGAGTACACCCTGCTGGTGATAGTCGCGTAATTCTTTCAGCGTAAAAAAAACAAAAACACCAAACAGCAGGAGGCGAAAGTCCAGAAACGGCGAAATCATCACGGGATGACCACCAATATAATATGTACCAATCAGGAGCAGCGCCGCAAGAATACCAGCTGCGGCTCCATACCGGAGTGCGACGGACAGTAATGGCGCGCCTTTCATGACGTTATATCCAGCCAATGCTTTCCGTTATTGAAAACAGCGACGACTTTGCCAGTCAGCTCTTTGCCGAACCATGGCGAGTTCCTGGCTTTTGAAAAATTCGTCTTCTCATCAAATTTCCACTTCCGGTTGGGATCCAGTAACGTCAGGTTAGCCCGTTCGTCGACATCGATTTTAGGCTGCTCCAACTTCAGCAGTGTGCGGGGATTGACCGTGATCTTTTCCAGCAGAACATCCCACCCAACCGACCTGGAAAGCGCACACAGGTTTGCACCCGCGGTCTGCAGGCCGATAATCCCGAAATCCGCCAGATCGAATTCGAGTGCCTTACTTTCTTCATCGTGGGGAATATGACCGGAACAGATAATATCGATCGTGCCGTCCTTCAGCGCTTTAATCAACGCGTCGTTGTCCTGTTTTTCGCGTAAAGGCGGATTGACTTTATAATTCGTATCGAAGTCACTGAGCAAACTATCGTCGAGCAGTACCTGGTAGGCGGTGATATCACAGGTAACGCTGAGCTTTTTCTTCGCCGACCGGATTTGATCCAGCGCCTTACCGGACGATATCTTGGAAAAATGCAAACGTCCGCCGGCATAACCGAGCAATTCAAGATTTCTGCTGACCGTCAGATCCTCTGCGATACGGGGCATGCCTTTCAGGCCCAGCATTGTAGAATTCAAACCTTCGTGCATCTGACCAAACAGGTTCAACCAGATGTCTTCAGGATGGTCGACCAGCAGGCCATTGAATTTCTGTAAGTACTGCAGCGATTTTAAAAGGATATCGGTGTGCCAGACCGGTTTGAGCCCGTCGGTGAAAGCCACCGCGCCCGCTTCGTGCAGGTCGATCATTTCCGTCAGCTCCTCACCCTTGTTACTTCTTGTGACGGAAGCCATCGGATATACCTTGACCAGCCGGTTTTCATTACCACGCATCAGGTAACTGATCTCATTCTTGGTTTGTACGGAAGGCGTTGTATTGGGAAGTATGGCGATCTCGGTAAACCCTCCGGCCATTGCGGCGCGCGTACCCGATTCAAGGTCTTCCTTGTGCTCATGCCCCGGGTCTGTAATCAGTGTACCCAGGTCAAACCAACCGGTAGAAAGTTTCATCCCTTCAGCCCGGATCACTTTATCGGCCGAAAAATTTTTATCGCCGATCTCCGTAATACGTCCGTTGCTGATCAGTACATTTTTTTCTTTTAGATGAAAGGGGGAGTTTGGATCTATAATTTCAGGCGACTGGATCAGAATTTTCATCAATCGTTATTTTAGAAATCGAATGAGCAGCACTTCCGCCACCAGGAAGAGAAGCGCCAGCAACAGCGCATATTTCCACAATGGAGTTCCCAAATATCGCTCCTTTATTT
The DNA here is from genome assembly GCA_035628815.1 of Ohtaekwangia sp. Lineage (GTDB taxonomy): Bacteria > Bacteroidota > Bacteroidia > Cytophagales > Cyclobacteriaceae > Ohtaekwangia. The sequence goes on from DASPJC010000149.1 coordinate 7,449, forward strand.
CGTTGCTGAAAGCCCCCGCTGTCGTTGCCTGAAAAATACTGATGTTGGGCCCTCCGCCAAGCATCTCCTGTACCGCTTCGCCGGAGTATTGTGCCATGAGCGATTCCTGCTTGTCGAGATTGAACGCCAGCAGATTAACCGTATCCCTGGCGGCGACCAGTTTATAGAACCCGTTTGAAATGGAAAACTTGGGGATTTCAATAAATACCTGGTTGCCAACCACACGCTGCGCCGGAACCAGCTCCTGTTCCCCCACGAGGCGCAAAGGTTCTTCACCCCGAATGCTGTCCATGCGGAGGCTGATAAAATTTTCCCGAAGGGAGTAGTACAATTTGTTATCCCTTTTTTTGCCACTGGCAGCAATGCGGTACATCACCGGAACAAAGAGGGCATGATTGTAAAAGTCGGTGAGATCATCGTCCATCGCACAGGCCATCACGTAGAGTGTGCCGGTCTGTTCGAACCGTGAAAGAAATGGCTGATCGTTTTTAAACCGAAGGATCGCTGACCGGTCATTTCCCCAATCGAGGGTTTTGGTTGCACGGGGCATGGCCAGCGAAATGGAACGCTCCTCGAAAACATTTTCAAAGAAGGGATTATCAAAGTCCGGCCGGTCAAGTTCCATGGGCTCGCCCGCCCCTTTTACCTGTAGCTGGGGTAGTAACAATAAACTTTTGGTGCTCGCGATCTCCGGCTTTTCACCGGGAATAAACAATACGTGTCCGAACTGATTAAGGTAGTTGCGCAGGGCGGTGTTCAACGAAGGGTCTATCGCATTCAGTCCGTTGACGATCACCAGGTCTGCTTCCGTGATCCGGTTGTAATTAAAGTTATCTGCCGAAAAACCGGTATAGCTGAACACCGTCTTGTTACCAAAAACCTTTTCGACAACCGTAGGGGTAACAGCATTTTTTATCTCCACCACCCTGATCTTTTCCGTGAAGTTCAAGGCGAGGAAAAATTCGTTATCAAAGCTCACCGGAAAATCGTTGAAGCTCACCTGCGCGCGGTTAACGCCCGACAGACCTGTCGTCAGGTCAAAGCTGGTTTCCGCCATGCCACCCTGTGGAACATCCACCCGGGCGGTTCCTGCCTGAATGGCATTCACGGTAAGCTTAAGGTTCAGCTGATCAACGTCACGCGTACCATCGTTCCTGACCCTCACACGCAAAACGTTTTTCTCGCCTCCCGTGGCAAAAGGATTTTCAAGGTAGGCTGAGTCAACAAATACGTTGGCCAGCCGGTCAAAGGTAATCGGGACAAGGTGAAGCCGATGGGTGCTATCCGGTCGTTCGCGCATAGTCCCCAACGTGGATTTTTGAAAATCCGCAACCCAAAAAATCTCCTGGCTTCGGTCGGCGTCCTGGCGAATGCGGTCGGCGACCTCCTCCATACTCCGGCTTACGGGTGACAAACGGACCTGCGCAAGCAGGTCCATGATTTCAACTTTGGTCTTGAAGGCATTGGAAAAGGGTGCAAAATCATTCGTGATCAGCTTATACCGGGTATCGGGCGGGAAGAGATCAACGATGGCACGGATAAAGCTTAAGCCCGCATCCAGTCCACGTGTTTTGTCTTCCATCTGGGCGGACATGCTTTGGGAGTTGTCCAGGTATAGAATGATATTCCGGTTATTGCTCAACTCCTCCCGGGCGGGAATGATCGGCTGACAAAATGTTATGACCAGGAAGAAGAGAAAAAGCAGGCGCGTAAACAGGATCAGGTAATGCTTCAGCCGCCGTTTGGCCGTGCTGGCTTCCTTGACTTGTTTCAAAAAACGGTTATTGGAGAAAAAGACGCGCGTCGTCTTCCTGAAGTTAAAAAGATGAATAATGATCGGTATCGCCAGCACCCCCAGGGCCCACAGGAAAGAAGGATACAAAAAACTCATCCCGGCAATTTACACTTTACGGTTTTACATTCTGTATTAATGGGTTGAAGTTCCCGGTTTTTTGATAAATGGATGGATCCGCAGTCTGTATTTGACGATGAACAGGTATCATGCCTTTGCCTCCGGCAGAAGTCGCCTTCCCGTTTGGGCAGGGCCTTCGCGTCAGGCACTGCGAGGATTTTGATGGATCTGTTTCGTTTTTAAGAATATGCCCAGACGCCAGTAGCTTTTTATTTACTCACGGCTGACAGAAGCTAATAACGGGAGGCCGTCGTTAGCAGCAATGAGCACGACCGGAATGTCAGCACCACTTTAAAAAAGTCAGCCGTCCGAGAAGCTGGCACCAGCACGTCCATTCCGTACTTTTCGCCCAAAAAACGGCCATACCAGAGGCGAGTCCGATCATTCAAAAACCCGGCCCGCAACCAGCGGCTCAAAGCTCGAAGCTTTTCAATTAAGCGCAGTCAACTTAATAGCCCTGCCAGGCATCCCAAAGAAATTCTAAGTCCAGGCAACGCCGTGCCCGAAAGCAGCATTTTATCCCCGAAACCATTTGTACTTGAACGAAAAAGAACTCGTCCGGCGGTGCCAGGAAAGCAATCGCAACGCACAGGAAGAAATTTACCGCATCCACTCCGACCGGCTTTACAGGTTGGCGAGCCGGTACGTTTCAGACCAGGCCGCTGCCGAGGATGTGCTGGTCACCGCTTTTACGAAGGCCTTTGCCCGGATTCAGTCGTTCGAATTTCAGGGTGATGGAAGTCTGGCGGCATGGCTTCGAAAGGTTGTCGTAAACGAATCGCTGATGTGGCTGAGGAAGCAACACAATTTCAACCTTACCGAAACCCTTGACGCAAACCTGGAGGAGCCTGATATGAGTCAACTGACATTGCTGGAGGGGGCGGAAATCTACCAGTTGATTAACCGGCTCCCGACAGGGTACCGGACGGTTTTCAACCTGCACGTCGTTGAGGGACATAGCCATGGCGAGATCGCGGGAATGTTGCAGATCAGCGAGGCGACGTCCCGGTCACAGTTATTCAAGGCAAAGGCACAGTTGAAAAAAATATTGACCCGCGAAGGATATCATTATGGAACATGACATCAATAAAAGTATCCAGGAAAAGATCAGGATGACGGAAGCCAGCCCTGTTGCCTGGCAAAAAGAACGCACCTGGGAACGGATCAAAGACGGCATGCCGCATTCCCGGAAGCGGTACGGTTACTATGCGGCCGCCGCGGCTGTATGTTTGATGGCAATCTCCATCTGGTACACCGGCGTGCGTTACGAAAACGACCTGTTGAACGCACGGATCATTGCGCTGGCCGGAGCAATCGATGCGCTAAACCAGGGCCCGGTGCAGTATCCACTCCGTGAAGAAAGGGCTGATCCGCGACAATGTGACGAAGAAAGACCTGTGCAGCTACAGCCGGAGAAAAATGTGCCCGCCCTGACAACGCCCGGCAAAAAAGCGGTCCTCCAGGCGCAAGCCCTCGACAGCCTCCCAACACAGGATATAACGATACAAGACCAGGCAACGATGATGGTGGCTGTCGATGACATACCATCAGAAAATGAACGAGTAGCACCCATTATTGGGGTGTTTGAACATCCTTCCCCGGAAGTTGCTATCTCGAAAAAGAACCGGTCAAAGCTTCGCATCCGTCGGGGACAGGAGCGTCGTTCCGATGACGGGCAGGAGCACAAAATCATTATTGCAAGAATCAACTAAATCATTTCTGTATGAAAAATCTTTCAGGTATTTACTGCTTATCCTTTCTGCTGTTCATCCTTCTCAACGCAACGTCAACAGTGAACGCACAGCAACGGCAAAGGTCTTACCCGGATTCAATCAGGGTAGAATTTCCGGACCATAATGCGATTGTTGTATTTGAGATGCGGTCCTTTCTAACCGACCACAACGTTGTCCGGAACTTACCGGCCGCGCTCCGGGAGGTGCTGGCGCACGCAAAAAAAGGGTTACCTGAATCCGCCGCCCTTGAACCACACACCATCCATGTTGTTGTACGCCGGCCGGAAGAAAAGGCGGTGATCGTCACGGCGGAAGGCCATCAGCATGAGGCATTGGGCGCGCGAAGCGAAATCACCATCTCAAAAAACCCACAGCCGGAAACGCAGATCCTCCTGAAAGATGAAAAGATCATTCAACTCCTGCCGCCGGGATGGAAGACATTGATCCAGTCGCAAACACACCGGATAACGGTTTATGCAGAGAATTTTTCCGCACTGGAAAAATTAGCCCAGGAGAGTTTCGAGAATGTAGTAACGACCATTCAAAATGACCCGATGATCAAAAAGATCGGAAAGAAAAGTATTCTCGCCCGAATGGTCATCCAGCACGACGCGATCGCGTTCAGCAAAATCCATTATTCATTCCCCGGCGACTTTATTGCGCTTCACGCGGGAGCGACGGCCGGCGTGCTGAACGAAAAAATTTACCCCGAACTCGATTTCAAAACGGCCCTGTACTTTAGCGATCGCTTCGGCAGTATGCGCCAGCGGTTCGAGTTGACGTATGAGATCAAATTCTTCGCACAGACGAAGGCGGAAGCCGGTTTCAGTACGCATCCAAATTCATTCCTGTCTTTATCGTACAGCAGAAATTTCCGCGGCAATGGTGAACGGGAACGCTGGGTGGGCGTGGGCGCGGGACTGCTGGTGCATCAGCGGGGGGATATTTTTCAGGGTAAAACGGCGAAGTTTTACCTGGAGTCGGACATTGGCAGTACGAAACTGAATCTTGTTCCCGAGTTCTACCTTACAGACGATTTCAAAAAGTTCATGTTCGGATTAAAACTGAGTTACAAGTTTTAGTCGTTCTGGCAAAAAATAAAAAAAAGCCCGGCATCATGGCGGGCTTTTTTCTACCAGACCGGATGACTACTTTCCCCTGAGCATAACCAGGTCGTTGACGACGACTTCCGTCATATACTTTTTCTCGCCTTTGGTTTCGTACGCGCGATGGATGAGTTTTCCCTCGACAGCAACTTCGCTTCCTTTTTTGAGGTATTGCCCTGCGATATCCGCAAGCTTACCCCAGATCACCAGGTTGTGCCATTGCGTTTCTTCAACTTTCTCGCCTTTCTGATTTTTGTAGGTGTCACTGGTGGCGATGGAGAACGTGGCTTGCTTTTTTCCACTGTCGAATGTTCTTACTTCGGGATCTTTGCCGAGGCGACCAATGAGCTGGACGCTGTTTCTTAAGTTAGCCATAACGGTAATGTTTAAATTGTTAATTGTTTTTATGCCGGAAATCTTTTTCTGCGGCGTACCAAAGATGAACGACGAAAACTTGAGAGTCGTATAAAAAACGATTATTTTCGTTTGTAAACGTTTAAGTATACCGTTAGCCAAAATCATTACCGTTTTATGCCAGAAATCAGTACAGGAACCTGTCTGGAGTGCGGCATACTCTTCAGGGGAAGGAAGGACAAAAAGTTTTGTTCTGACCATTGCCGCATCGCCTACAACAATCGTATTAACCGGGACGAAACCAGTTATGTAAGAACCATCAACAACGTTCTCCGGCGCAACCGTCGTATCCTGCGGGAGCTTAATCCTGAAGGAAAATGCCGCGTCAGCTATGACCGTCTTCGCGCCAGCGGATTCGACTTCCGCTACTTTACCACCATTTACACCAACCGCGACGGCGTACAGTATTTCTATTGCTACGACCAGGGATATCGTTCGCTGGGAAAAGATGCCTATCTTTTGGTCATCAAAAAGTAACCCGGCAAATGAACAGGATAAACCTCATATCCGGCCCACGCAATATCTCAACAGCGCTCATGTATTCGTTCGCGCAACGCCCCGACACGATTGTGATGGATGAACCCTTCTATGCGTTTTATCTTGCCGCAACAGATGTTGACCACCCTGGTAAAGAAGCCGTCCTGAAGCGTCAGCACAGAAACGAAAAGGATGTGTTGCGGGAGATCTTCAAGCCATGGCCAAAACCTGTTCTTTTCATCAAGAACATGTCGCATCACATCGAACTGCTCCGGGAAAAGTTTCTGACGGATGTCACCAACGTATTCCTGATCCGCAACCCGGCACAAATCATAGCCAGTTATGCAAAGGTCATTGCCAACCCCGTTATGCGCGACATCGGGATTGAGTACCAGTACAACCTGTTTGAACAGTTACGGCTTCAGGGACAAAACCCTGTGGTTATAGACTCCGGGCGGTTACTTGAAAATCCCGC
>DASPJC010000150.1:0-5071 GCA_035628815.1 Ohtaekwangia sp.
GCCGCCGTCAATCAACCTGTTCTCTACTGCTTGTGGAATGGCAATGGAACCGGTTTTGATTTCTGCCCTCATCACATTGCCATTCGCCTCGATGATACTCCGCACGATGCCGTCAGCAATCAGATTTACTATTGCATCGTCATAAGGCCCGTAAATAAACCGCGTCGCCCCTTCGCTCCATTGGCCAATGCTATTGTGGGAATGCGTGGCGCTGAGATAGGTGTTATCCAGACTGAAGCCGATTGCTGCGAGCTTCTCCGGAAGGATCCGGGTCACCGTTGGTGGTATCAAAAGCAGATCTGCTGACACAATGGCTATCTTTTCATTGGCGTTGGTGATGACCATTGTACGAACGTATATAGAGTCGTGAACTACCTGATATGACTTGCCTTTTCGCTTGCCATAGCCTGCCATAGCCACCGGCTCGGCGGGTGTGATATTGGTTTTTCCGTAACCAACCGAGAATACGCTCCCCGGCTTTTCAGCTACCACCTCGAGTTCGCGCAGGCTACTTAACATGTCACGGGAGGATGCTAACTGTGACGCCGGTGTGCGGTCAACAGGCGCGACGGAGATAAAAACAAAAATTACAATAAACGCGACGATGCCGGTGAATGTGAGCACCACGTACCGCAGAAATTTTTTCAGCATACCCGTGCAAGATAGGAAAATGGAGCCGTTGGCGACCTATCGCCCGTTAGCTTTATCAGCAGGTAATACGTAAATTTCGCACCATAATGATAGAGCAATCTATGAATACTGAAACGGTAAGCGCGGAAAAAAAGGATAGACAATCACAATTGGCCGGCCACCACGGACCCGCGCCCTACAAGCCAAAAAACAAGGTGCGAATCGTTACCGCTGCAAGCCTCTTTGACGGGCATGACGCTGCCATCAATATAATGCGCAGAATCATTCAGGCCACAGGTTGCGAAGTCATTCACCTCGGGCATGATCGAAGCGTCGAGGAAGTAGTGAATACTGCCATTCAGGAAGATGCCCAGGCTATCGCGATGACAAGTTATCAGGGCGGACATAATGAATACTTCAAGTATATGTACGACCTGCTCCATGAGCGCGGCGCAGGCCATATCAAAATTTTTGCCGGAGGAGGCGGCGTGATACTTCCTGAAGAGATCAAAGACCTGATGGATTACGGTATAGCGAGGATTTATACCCCGGATGACGGACGGGCGATGGGCCTGCAGGGCATGATCAATGATCTTGTAGAAAAGAGTGACGTCGCAACCGGTCAGGAAGGTATTACGGCCCTCTCTGAACTAACAAAGTCCAACCCACTGGCTATTGCTCGAACGATCTCTTCGGCCGAAAATTTCTATGAAAAACACAAGGGAATTCTGGAAAAGATCAGAGAGCGGGCACAACAAGATAAAACTCCGGTCCTCGGAATAACAGGAACCGGTGGCTCAGGAAAATCATCAATCATTGACGAGATCGTCAGAAGATTTCTCATAGATTTCAAGGACAAAACCATGGGCATCATATCCGTCGACCCCTCCAAACGCAAAACCGGCGGCGCGTTGCTCGGGGATCGGATTCGCATGAACGCGATTAACAACCCCCGGGTGTTCATGCGTTCACTGGCAACCCGGCAAAGCAACCTCGCTCTCTCCGTCCATGTAAAAGATGCTGTGAACATCCTGAAAGCAGCCGGTTTCGATTTCATTATCCTCGAGACGTCCGGGATCGGTCAGAGCGACACGGAGATTATGGATCACAGTGATGTTTCGCTTTACGTGATGACCCCGGAATACGGTGCGGCGACGCAATTGGAAAAGATCGATATGCTCGACTTCGCCGACATTATTGCATTAAATAAATTCGACAAACGTGGTGGGCTTGATGCCCTTCGCGATGTAAAGAAACAATTTCAACGCAACCATCAACTATGGACAGTTCCCCCTGACGATATGCCTGTCTTCGGCACCATTGCGTCACAGTTTAATGACCCCGGTACAAATCAATTGTACCGGAAGATAATGGAAGTGATCGCGTCAAAGACCGGAAGTGATCTCGCCTCCCATTTTGCAACAACACGGGAAATGTCTGAGAAAGTATTTGTTATTCCTCCCGATCGCACGCGGTATCTGAGTGAGATTTCGGAAAACAATCGCAACTACACACGGTGGTCAAGTGAACAAAGTGAGCTTGCGCAGAAAATGTATGCGCTTCGAAAGGCGATGGACGCCTGCCAGGACGCGACCGTGGAAGATCGGGATCGTGTTCTCCGGACGCTGGAAGAACAGTATGAAAAACTAAAATTAAACCTGGATCCCAAAAACCTTAAGGTAATTGAAAACTGGGACCACAAAATCGCCGCGTACAGGGAGCCGGTTTTCAAATTTAAGGTACGCGATAGGGACGTTTCCATTCAGACGCATTCCGAATCCCTGGCACATACACAAATTCCAAAAGTGGCCATGCCGCGATATGAAGCGTGGGGTGACCGTCTTTATTGGAGCCTGCAGGAGAATGTTCCGGGTGAGTTCCCTTATACCGCTGGCATTTACCCATTCAAACGGGAAGGCGAAGATCCAACACGTATGTTCGCTGGCGAAGGCGGACCCGAGCGCACTAACCGGCGATTCCATTATTTAAGTTACTCAATGCCGGCAAAGAGACTGTCGACCGCGTTCGATTCTGTAACCCTTTACGGGCATGATCCTGACTACCGGCCTGATATCTATGGTAAAATCGGAAACTCTGGTGTGAGTATTTGCTGTCTGGACGACGCAAAAAAGCTTTACAGCGGATTTAATCTGGCCGACGCAAAGACCTCTGTATCCATGACGATTAATGGCCCGGCGCCAATGCTCCTCGGCTATTTCTTGAATGCCGCGATCGACCAGCAATGCGAGATCTATATAAAACAGAACGGCCTCGAGGCGGATGTAAAACGCAAAATTGACGATCTGTATCAAGGTGCCACGCGACCTGCATATCAGGGCGATCTCCCATCCGGCAATGACGGCCTTGGGCTGATGTTGTTGGGAGTGACCGGGGACCAAGTATTGTCCCCAGAGGTCTATAACAAGATCAAAGCATCTACGCTAAAACAAGTCCGCGGCACTGTTCAGGCAGATATCCTGAAAGAAGATCAGGCACAAAACACATGCATCTTCTCAACGGAATTCGCTTTGCGCCTGATGGGAGATGTGCAGCAGTACTTCATCGACCGCGATGTCCGCAATTTTTACTCGGTTTCCATCTCAGGCTATCATATTGCCGAAGCGGGAGCCAATCCCATCACGCAGCTGGCGTTCACCCTTGCAAACGGCTTTACGTACGTTGAATACTATCTGAGCAGAGGGATGGACATCAATGCTTTCGCACCTAATCTTTCATTCTTCTTCAGCAATGGCATTGATGCTGAATACGCTGTGATCGGGCGGGTAGCCAGAAGGTTATGGGCGAAAGCGATGAAGAACAAGTATGGCGCCAATGCCCGAAGTCAGATGCTGAAATACCATATTCAGACATCCGGCCGGTCCCTGCATGCGCAGGAAATCGATTTCAACGATATCCGCACAACGCTACAGGCATTGTATGCAATTTACGATAACTGCAATTCGCTTCACACAAATGCCTATGACGAGGCTATCACCACGCCCACTGAGGAATCGGTGCGGCGCGCTATGGCCATCCAATTGATAATCAACAAGGAACTCGGCCTTGCAAAAAATGAAAATCCCCTTCAGGGCTCCTTCGTGATAGAAGAACTGACAGATCTCGTGGAAGAAGCCGTCCTCATTGAATTCGATCGGATCACGGAACGCGGTGGCGTACTCGGTGCTATGGAAACCATGTATCAGCGCGGAAAAATTCAGGAAGAGAGCTTGTACTACGAAACACTCAAGCATACGGGCGAGTACCCGATAATCGGCGTCAACACCTTCCTGAGCTCAAAAGGATCGCCCACGATTCTTCCGCAGGAAGTGATCCGTGCCACAACCGAAGAGAAGGAATACCAGATTCAGATGCTTCGCAACCTCCACAAATTCCAGCAGGATCGTGAGCAAAGCATGATCGAGCGCGTGCAGCAGGCTGCCGTTAACAATGAAAACATTTTTGCCGAATTAATGGAGGCCACAAAGGTCTGCTCTCTCGGTCAAATAACGCGTGCACTCTTCGAAGTAGGAGGCCAATACCGTAGAAATATGTGAGCCATAAATTTCCTAAGCGCTATTGATAAAAAGGCTCGGAAGGAATTCGTATTTAGCATTCATCCAAAATCCTTCAGAGGAAAATATTTCAAAAGACATTAAATTGAGTTATCGTTTCATCCTCAAATCCCTTCCTCATGAAAACAAAAATCCTCTTGCTTGTCGTGTCAATGGCATTCGGCGGCACGGCCATTAGTCAAAAAAAGAAAACGAAACCCGCACAAGTCCGACCGGAAACTGTCCAGACAAACGAAAAAGTGTTGCTGGCGCCACCCGTAAAAGTGACCACCGTCGAAGGAATCACAGAATACCGGTTGCAAAACGGGTTGCGTGTGTTGCTTTTCCCCGACCCCTCAAAACAAACAATTACTGTCAACGTCACATACCTCGTCGGATCAAAACACGAGAATTATGGCGAGACAGGCATGGCTCACCTGCTGGAACACCTTGTGTTTAAAGGCACTCCCAAACATCCCAACATCCCGCAGGAACTGACAGAACATGGCGCGCGGCCCAATGGCACCACCTGGGTAGACCGCACAAATTATTTTGAAACATTCAGTGCAACGGAAGAAAACCTGAAGTGGGCGCTCGACCTCGAAGCTGACAGGATGGTCAACTCTTTTATTTCTAAAAAAGACCTTGACAGCGAAATGACTGTAGTCCGCAATGAGTTCGAATCAGGTGAAAACAGTCCCTATCGAGTACTCATGCAACGCGTGATGTCAACGGCGTACCTATGGCACAACTATGGGAAATCTACAATTGGATCAAAGGCTGATCTTGAAAATGTTCCCATCGAAAGACTGCAGGCGTTCTACCGGAAATATTACCAGCCAGACAACGCGGTTGTAACCGTCGTGGGGAAGATTGACGAAGCGAAAACT
>DASPJC010000151.1:0-15695 GCA_035628815.1 Ohtaekwangia sp.
GACATTTACCTTCAGCGGAACCGGTGTTACCACCAGTCCGAATTTTGATCCTACACTTGTGGCCGGCACCACGACCATCACGGTCGATTATGTTTCCGGCACATGTACGGACACCAAAACGTTTGATATCGATGTCATTAATAACGCAACGATTGCAGTACCTGCTGCTGATGTAACGGTATGCCAGAGCGATGGTCTGCAGGATCTCACGGCACTCGTGAGCGCTTTACCCGCAGGAGGGACGTTTACTTTTACGGGACCCGGTGTAACCGGTACCAATTTCGATCCATCTGGACAAACCGGCGTGGCGGCAATTCAAGTCGATTACCAGATCGGGGGTTGTGCTGATACACAAACGTTCAACTTCGACGTAATACTTAACGCCAGCCTGACCGTTACAGATCCCGCACCGGTTTGCCCTAACGCTGCGGATGTCAACTTGCTGGCGCTTGTCAGTGCATCACCGGCGGGTGGAACTTTCACCTTTGCCGGGCCGGGCGTGACGGGCAATTTATTTGATCCGACAGGTTCGGCAGGCGCAACGGCAACGATCAATGTAACGTACGACCTTGGGGGTTGCACGGCAGTGGGCACGATTCAGATTACCGTGCGATCTGCGGCCGATCCCGTCTGTAACGGCGGCTCGGATTGCGGTGCGCTGACCATCTTTCCCATCACCACCGGGCCGACCAAGATCGAGCTACCGACCTGTGCCAATAAGGACGACGGGCAACTGGTGTTCGACGTCAATCTGTTCGCTGGCGGCGATTCCAACTTTGAATTTACGCTAACGCGCGACGGTGACGGCGCTTTCACACAACAACAATCAGGTTCGGGTCCGTTTGTTTTCGCCGGATTGTATCCGGATACCTATCACTATACCGTCGTCGACCTGATCAATGGTCACACCTGCGGTCCGAAAGATTTCACGCTGGTACTTCAATCCGTCGTAACGGCTAGCGCCGATCCGGCCTCATTGCAGGATGTATCGTGCTTTGGAGAGCCCACCGGGCAGGTCATTGTGAACGCTACGGGAAGCACGACAGGACAGTACTTCTATTCCATCGACGGTGCCGTATGGACCCCGTTCATACCAGGTAACGCCGGACAGATCACCAACCTGCCTCCCAATGGAACGTATAGCATCCTGGTGGGTGAAGTAGCAAATGATGTATGCTACGATACCGTTCGGGTAACCATCAATAATATCAACCCTGACCTGACAGTGACTTTTACAACAACGGATGCAACCTGCAACAGCAACGACGGAAGCATCACGGTGAATCCGCCCGTTGCGCCCAATATTGGCGGCGGTGGTCCTTACCAGTATGCGGTCACCAATGGCTTAACGACAACACCGTTCCAGGACGATGTGACTTTTGATGATCTCGCCGGCGGAACCTATAGTATCCTGGTTCGTGACGGTACTTCATGCGTGAAGACCATTCCTGGTGTAAATGTGTCTTTCCCGGGTTTTGTCAACTTCACCGTAACGCCGACCGCAGCCGATTGTTCGAACAATGGTTCGAGTGGTAACCTGTCTGTGCGCTTCCTGGCGGCTGGTACCTATGAGGCAGGAATCAGCACTGATCCGCTCGTCGAACCTGCGACTTATGTTTCCTACACGACATTTGATCCGGTTAACGATGTACCGCTGGTATTTGGCAATCTGAGCCGGGGTACATATTATATCTTTGCAAAAACAGGGGCGGCTTTATGTCCTACGCGTCAAGGGCCGTTCACAGTAGAAGGGGTGTACGCATTGACCTTTGATATCACCCCGATATGTGAGGACAACGAAGTTTCCATCGCGTTGACAAACCTTACGGGCGAACCCGGGCTTCCGTTCGAGATACTGGTATTTAAGAAGTTTACCGCGACAGCACTCGAGACCATTCCGGTTTCACAGATTCCGGTAACAGGAAGTTATCTGCTCGCGTACGATGACTACGATTTTCTGCGCACGACAGATGAATACCAGATTCAAATCCAGCAAATACAATCAGGGGTATTCTGTTTGTTATCCTCGTCCCTGGAAGATTACAGGGTGCACGAGGGTCTCTTTGCGGAAGTCGGTGCGGTGAGCGAATCTTACCCGGACATTCTGAATGGAAAGATGCACATCGTCAACTTTAATGGTGGAAGTATTCCCTATGATGTCCGCATTGAACTCGATTCAGCAGCTGTCGGAGGACAGTTTTATCAGACGGACTGGGAAGAAGTATTGGTCAACGCAAACCTTCAGTATCAGAAGACATACGAAAGAATCCCCGCAGGTCGCTATAGCGTTCAGGTGATGGACTCTATCGGCTGTGTGATTGAGCTTGTCGGACGGGTTCCGCTCGACACCGACATCTACGTTCCCAATATCTTCACGCCAAACGACGACGGCTATAATGACATCTTTTTTATCCGGAATCTGCCGGTCACTGACGCGCGGCTGACAATTACAAACCGCTGGGGCAAACAAATCTATTCTTCCGGCAGTTACCAGAATAACTGGGATGCTAACGGTATTGTAGATGGTATTTACTTCTACAGATTGAAAGTTTCAGACGGCGATCCGATCACGGGTTGGGTTGAAATCCTCCGCGGATCGAAGCCTTGATAACAACGTACCGGACCAATGTCCGGTACTTTTTTTATGTGTCAAGGCTGGTCAGGAATTTCAATGTGTCGATCCCATCGGCATAGTCATCAATGGCCGGAAATTGTGCCTTACCAAAGGGTACGGTTGCAGGAGCTTCATCGCCGACGATGCATTGAATTTTATCTTTTACAGCGTCAAGCTTTTGAAGGAGGTGCTGTCCCGTGGAATAGTACTCAAAGTACACCACCGATATCGGTGAAACGATCTTCTGGCTTTGCTGGAGCACGACAAATCCGTTGTCAAAGAAAGGTATGCGATTCACCAGGAGAATGGAACGCTGATAGTCGTAGTTATTATGATACTTGTTGTGATGGATAATCGGCTGGTACACTTCCATATTTTGAAATAGCCGGTCAAAGGAATAATCCTGCGGAACAAACAGCTTTGAAACATTCCGGCATCCCAATCCGAAATAGCTGAAGATGTCAGTGCCCAGTGCCTGGAGTTGCGAATCGCTTTCCCTTCCGCTCAGGACAGCAACAGCAGTCCGGTTGCGGCGAATGATGTTTGGATATTTTCCGAAATAGTAATCGAAGTAACGCGAGGAATTGTCACTTCCGGTTGCAATAACGGCGTCGAAACCTTTAAGCCGTTCGGAAACCGTAATCCGTCCGGCAAAACGCGGTTCGAGTTGCGTGAGTTTTTCAATCACCCATTTCATCAATGTATTGTCTTTCCCGCTCAGTTTAAGCATCGCGGTGTGCCCCGTGAGGAGTACAGACAACAGGTCATGAAACCCAACCAGGGGTATATTGCCTGCCGTGATGAGCGCAATAGTACGTGGACGTTCTATCGTGGAGGAAGATGAGATCCAGTGCGCCAGCGTGTTTGCCCGCAGGAATTGACCCACGCCGTCAATAGCCATACGAACGTTATCTTTGGTGAACCACGGGTTTTCGAGGGCTGCTTTTTCCGCTACCGATTGAAATTCATCCTGTGGCACACTGGCTAAAAACGAGCCGAGCTGGTCAAGCGCCTTTATTCTTTCTTCAACATTCATCTGGCTAAACTTTTCCGGAGCGGTGTCCGTTTTACGAATGATTCGTGTATTTTTGTAATTGTAACGGACCAAAAATAGAAAAAGCATGGCAATAATGATCACGGACGAATGCATCAACTGTGGTGCATGCGAACCGGAGTGCCCCAATACCGCAATCTATGAAGGAGGGAGAGAATGGAACTGGGCCGGGGGTACTAAGTTGGAAAAAGTAGAGTTGGAAGATGGATCCGCTGTAGATGCAAAAGCATCACAAGCACCGGTGTCCAATGAATTTTATTATATCGTTTCCGGGAAATGTACCGAGTGTACAGGTTTCCACGAAGAGCCTCAGTGCGCTGCTGTTTGTCCCGTCGATTGCTGTGTGCCCGACCCGGATATGGTGGAAACCAAAGAAGAACTGCTGGCTAAAAAAGCATGGTTGCATCAGGAAGTAGAAGCCTGAGTGACTACTTCATCTTTGCGCGTTTTATCAAATAGGTCTGAAGAATGGTGTTGAAGTCGGTCTGAACATCGGCTTCAATAAAATCTATGCGATATTGGTTACAGCGCGTCTTTAAGGCCTGGTGAAATAATGCCGCCTTCTCCTGATATTGTTGCTTTATATCCCCCGGGTTCAGTTTGATCCTGTCACCGCTTTCCAGGTCGATAAATTCCATGGGCCGGTCCTGGAAGTTGAACAATAGCTCCGTGTTATTGTCCATTACGTGAAAGACGATCACCTCATGCTTGTTATGCTTGAGATGCTGAAGCGCTTTAAAAAGATCGTCGGTATTTTCTTCCGAATCAAACATATCGCTGAAGATGATCACCAGCGACCTTTTATGAATATTTTCCGCGATTTCATGCAGCACCCGGGCGACCTGCGTCTTCGTTTTGGCGGGTGCCTGTGTTTCGAGATCGTTGAGAAGGCGCAGAATTTTGTTCAGGTGGGTGGGCGAAGATTTCACCGGTGTGAGTGTTTGTATCCCGTCCGCAAACAGGCATAAACCCACCGCATCGCGTTGCCGGTTGAGGAGATAGCACAATGCTGCAGCGGCATATTTGCTAAACCTGATTTTCGCTTTGCTGTCTGCGGGATAATACATGGACGGCGAGGTATCCAGCGCGATAAGGCACCTCAGGTTAGTTTCTTCCTCATAGCGCTTGGTAAAGAGCCGGTCCGTTCGGGCGTATACTTTCCAGTCGATATGACGTGTACTCTCCCCCTCATTATACAGCCTGTGTTCAGCAAATTCTACCGAAAATCCGTGGTAGGGGGATTTATGCAATCCCGTGATGAAACCCTCAACTAACTGATGTGCAAGTAGTTCAAGACTCGCCTGGGGATCGATGCTGCTGAGATTTTGCTTCAAATTTTTGATTTTATCGCCGTTTAGGACGGCTTCCACTATCCTTTAATAACTAAAATATTAATTCGTTAGTTTGCAATAACTGTCCAAAATACTAACTTAGTCGAGACCAATTTTAAACCTAACTCAAAATCTGAAGGATTGTGGAAGAAAACAAGACAAACGGCAGGGATGAAATTTACTCCACGAAAGTAAAAGCCGGCAAAAGGACTTATTTTTTTGATGTGAAGTCGACGCGCTCCAACGATTTCTACCTTACCATTACGGAAAGCAAGAAGCGTTTCAAGGAAGACGGTTTCACATACGAAAAACATAAAATTTTTCTTTACAAGGAGGATTTTAACAAGTTCGTAGAAGCCCTGAATAATACGGTCAATCATGTTAAGCACGAGTTAATGCCCAACATCGATTTCAGCCAGTTCGACCATGTTCCTGAACCCTCCGAAGAAACCGAAGCCGTGGCCAAGCCCTCAGCAACGATTGATTCGGAATTGAAATGGGATTGAAAATTTTACTTACCTAACCCTAACCTAAGAAATACCCCTGAGCGATCGGGGGTTTTCTTTTTTAGGCTTTCCGGTCCAGGTACCATAATTATTTTCGCTCCGCAATCAGGGAGAACCTTATATTTGCGCCCTTAAAGCATATTTATGGGACTTCAGTGTGGAATAGTAGGATTGCCAAACGTGGGAAAGTCGACCCTTTTTAACGCGATTTCCAATAACAAGGCCGAAGCTGCGAACTTTCCTTTTTGTACCATCGAACCGAACGTCGGGGTTATTACGGTACCGGACGCGCGTTTGAAAATCCTGGAAGACCTGGTTCATCCTGAGCGTGTGGTGCCCACCACCATCGAATTTGTGGATATCGCAGGTCTGGTGAAGGGAGCCAGTAAAGGAGAGGGGCTGGGCAACCAGTTTTTGGCCAATATCCGGGAGGTTGATGCGATTGTGCACGTTGTCCGGTGCTTTGACAACGACAATATTGTTCACGTCGACGGAAGGGTCAACCCGGTCGCCGACAAGGAGATCATCGATACCGAACTTCAACTCCGCGACCTCGACTCAGTCGAGAAAAAGATCGGACGGGTTGAGCGCGCGGCGAAAGGCGGAGACACCAAACTCAAGAAGGAATTGTCTGCGTTGTTGCTATACAAGGAAGCACTACTCGCCGGCAGGAATGCCCGGTCGGTACAGGCCGATGAAGAAGACAGGCGCGCCGTTGCGGATCTGCAATTGCTGACCGCAAAACCTGTGATCTACGTAGCGAATGTTGATGAAGGATCGATTCATACCGGGAACCAGTACGTAGATGCCGTAAAAGAACGCGTTAAGGATGAAAACGCCCAAGTCGTTGTGATCAGTGCTGCCATCGAGGCACAGATTGCGGAACTTGAAAGCCTGGAGGATCGTGAAGTGTTTTTGCAGGAATATGGTCTTACCGAATCCGGATTAAACAAGCTGCTGCGGGCCTCTTATCACCTGCTGGATCTGATCACGTACTTCACGGCCGGAGTAAAGGAAGTACGCGCATGGCCTGTAAAAAGGGGCTGGAAAGCACCACAGGCGGCCAGCGTAATCCATACGGATTTTGAGAAAGGGTTTATTAAAGCAGAGGTTATTAAGTTAGCTGATTATCAGCAATATAAAAGTGAGCAAGCCTGCAAGGAAGCCGGTAAGATAGCCATCGAAGGAAAGGAATATGTCGTTCAGGACGGGGATATCATGCATTTTCGTTTCAATGTTTAAAGATTCCTTACAAGGCATTAGAACGTTTGTGATTTTTTGTTAGTTTTATAAACCGCTCACATTCAGGGTTAAGCGCGGTCTATGCTTTGGTACTTTTTTAACCCTAACTAAAATTTTTTGGTTTGAGAACCAGGATCATCTTTTCACTTAAGAACAGGGGGGCTTATGTGCCGTTTCATCACCAGTATCTTCTGGCGCAGGTCATTAAAGGACTTCTGATCTTCGGGCATGAAAAAGCATATCTTGATTTTAACCAGTATAATTTCTCAGGACTGAAAGGTCAAACCAAAGTAAGCCGCAAAGGACTGCACTATTTCTCTTCCAAGGTCACGCTTGTTTTCGCGTGTCCTGATAAAGGGTTCATGGACTATTTTCTCGCCCGGCTTTTTGAACAGAAGGAGGTTATTGTAGGAAATCTTCACCTTGTTCCCGAGGCTGTCGAACAGGAAGACCCGGTGAAGATCGGTGATGAATCACGGTTCCTATGCATTTCCCCGATCGTCGTGATACCCGCTACATTTAACGACGAAACCGGTAAGAAATTCGTGTCGCCCGAAAGCGATGAGTTTTCAGATCTGCTGTATGACTCTACGCTGGCACGGATGGAAGTCAACGGTAACTATACTGCGGAGCAGCTTACATCCTTTTATAAATTCCAGATCGTTCCCGACCGCGATTATATTCAGCGCATACAAAGTTCTCATAAGAAGTTTGCCCGGATATATCCGCTTTTTGACAATGATGTAAAATTTGAAGTGCGGGGTTATACTTTCCCCTTTACCCTGTATGCGGCCAAAGAGGTTCAGCAATTCGTCTATGAAAACGGGCTGGGCTACTTTACACACAAGGGTTTCGGCATGCTTGACATCGCCAACAACGATTCCATCCAGCGCGCAACGCAGCAGGAAATGGTGTACGCTTAACGCGGATTTTTCTCCAGTAAGACGTAGCCGATCAGCAAATCAGCCTGCGGTTGAAACGGCCGGTAGTAAACAAAGATTTCGTAAATATTTTCTGTCTCGAAGTGACTTCCTTCAAAAAAATAGGGCGGAAGCGACATTGACTTGACGAGATACTGGTAATCATACCATCCCTGTTTCAGTAGGATTTCTGCCTGGTATGCACCCCGGGCAGAATCATAGGTCATCCTGTTTTCTTCATTCAGGGCCCAGTAGTTGAATCCTCCCGCCACATAGACTTCTCCATCGACAGGTGCCGTCGCCAGATTGAAGTTCACGGTGAGGTAGTTTGCATAAGCAAGATCGCGGTAATCATAGTTGTCGATGTTGAAATTTCCATTGAGATCCACGTACTGCCCATACGCCTCGTCCTGCCGGCTTTTGTCTTTTTGAATGTATGCCTTAAATGGTTTTACGGAGCGGTCGACGCGGTCAACATTACGTCCGGGATAATTGAGCGAGCGCAGATCAAAAAAACGGAATTCGTTGCCGCCGCGAAACATTTTCGACTCGTCGAAAAACCGGTACTCGATCTCTTTCTCTATATCCCTGACAAAGTTGGGTTTTACGTCCATGGCAATATTATCCCACCGCTGGTTCTGGCGGATGTTGACGTGGACATCAACCATCGGATTGAGTATCTCTAGGTTCTTATAGTTGACGGTAAAGTTCAGTTGCTGGTTAAGATTTGCGATCGATCCAGGTCCGATCAGGTTGCCGGCGCTCGAGAGCATTACGTTGTTATCAAACACCATAAAGCGGCGGCTCAGCACGATATCTTCCTTGTTGGTGCCGCGGTAAATCACCAGTACGTAGTTACCTGGCAATTTTACGGGCGGAAGATTGAACCAGTAGTGAACATAGGGAATGTGCGTGTCAACCGAATACTCGTAATTGTTGAGCGGGAATTCGTTATAACCCGTCATGTAGTCCAGGTCGCGCAGTGTGGAGGCTGTCCAGTTGTAATTACAGTGCACGACCCTGGCATAGTACGTATCATTCTGGCTTCTGAGGTCATCGAATTCGAGAAGCAGGTTCCACTGTCCCAGGCGGGTAACGGCAGGCAATTGAGGAGCACCATCAGGATGAAGCTGAATGGTCCTGATCTGCGGCTCATAGGCCGTATCCACATAGCGGAGCTGTTTTGGATTGTTTGTTGAATTGGTGGAACTTTGCGTGATGGGAGTACAGGAGACTATCCATAAAAGTGTCACAATCAATAAGTTATTCCGCATATCAGTAAGGTAAGCGCAAGTTTGTAGATCAAACCCCTGCAATATTGTTAAAAAATACGCTGCCAGAAACTGGCTATCCTGTAAAGGCAAACCTATTCCAACTTTCCCGTTAAAGGAGGTGTCTAAGATGCAAAACGGCCGTATTATCGGATTCATGCTCAGCGAAGAGGAGCTTATTGACGGATGTCGAAAGGGAGACAGGTCTTTTCAAAAGGCTTTGTATGACCGGTATTGCCGTAAAATGCTGGTCGTTTGCCTGCGATATTCGAAATCCACCGCCGAAGCCGAGGACATACTGCAGGAAGCTTTTGTCAAGGTTTTTCACGGGATCAAAAACTTCCGGCAGGAATCTAAACTGGAGACCTGGATCACCCGCATCATGGTCAATACAGCGCTTAACGTCCAGCGCAAAAAACTCTATTTATATCCGATGGTCGATGTCGAGGAGATCAATCTTCCCGCCGGCGAAGTAAGTATATCGAATATTCATTTCGAGCAATTGCTGGAGATGATCCAGGCGCTTCCCCACGGGTGCCAGATCGTTTTCAACTTGTTTGCCATCGAAGGGTTCAGCCATAAAGAGATTGCCGAACAGCTTGGCATCTCCGAGGGAACTTCCAAATCGCAGTTTGCGCGGGCGAAAAGCCTCCTGCAACAGCGGCTGTTAAAAGAATCAACGTATTACGAAAGATATGGAGAGGCGAAAAAAATTTGAAGAATCATTCAGGGATGCTTTTGATGACGCGGAGGTTAGTCCATCCGAGAACGTCTGGATTAACGTAGAGCTCGACCTGGAAAAGGCAGATGGCGGCAAGATGAAACGCCGGTTGCTTTTTTATAAACTATTGGCAGCCGCCTCGGTGGCGTTTGCCCTGGCGGTCACCGGCATCGCTTTCTACGGCCCCATCGGCGGTCAAAATGGTCCACTTGCAGAACGCAAGGAGCATGACAACACAGCAAATTCCGCCGGCACGAATGCTGATGCGCCCGGAACGCTGACACCCGGTCCGGCCGCGAATTCGTCCACCGCCGGATCAGCGTCGGAAACTGCTTCCTTACCGTACCCTGATCATCCGGCAAGTGCATCCTCTTCATCGCGCGCCGATACAGAATCGGCTGCTCATCCACAGGTAACAGCGGCCGCTCCGTCACCATCCGATATTGCATCGGCAGGTACGTTGCGATCCGAAGCCCCGACCAGCAACCAATATTTAGCCCAGCACACGCATGACAAAAACACTACACGATCAATAACCGATAATAGTAATAATAAGAAAACGGATGGTATCACCGCCGATGGCATCGCGGCAGGGCAGGACCAGAATTCAGAAACCGCATATGGCGATGCCCTTTTATTGAAGGATTCAGATCTGCAGCCTGTATTCGCCCGGAACATCACGATTGGAAAGCCGGAACTTACGCCAGCGGTGGCTGAACCGCATTCCAATGCCGATCCTTTCAAGCTTATGATGGCACGTCTCGCGGACGAAGAAAAAGCGATGCAAAAGGATGAGAAGGAAAATGACCGTCAGGAAAGTCTATGGACTTCCGTGGGAATGGCCGCGGGCGGATTTAATACAGTGAATGGAAATGTTTCTTCGGCCCTGACAACATTGAGCAGTAACTCGCTTGCCAACGAGCAGATCAAAGCATCCGGGGTGACGTATTCGTTCGGCTTGAGCATGGGTACAAAGTTATCGAAGCGATGGGTGCTGCAAGGGGGGGTCAATTACCTGAATCAATCGTCCGACTATACAGCGACAGGGTTCGTTGGTGATTCCCGGCAGAGCTTCTTTGCCGCCTCCGTAAATAATATCGAGCAATTGAACGCCGCCGACGCCAAGCAGGACGCCAAGTACGTGCCTTCTACACCTTACAGTGTTAACAATAGCCTGGCATTTGTCAGTGTTCCTCTTCAGGCAGGGTACCTCGTGTTGAATAATAAATTCAGCATCCAGCTCAACGCCGGTCTTTCAACAGATCTGTTCCTGCAAAATACGGTTACCCCCCAGGGCGAGGGATTAAAAAAGGAAACGCAAAAAAGTGGTGATGACTCGCCCTATAGGACCGTGAACTTCAGCGGGCTGGCCGGCACAGAATTCTCTTATAAGGTTGGACAACATTATCGTATCGCGATCAACCCGGGAATTCGTTATCCGCTCAACTCGATTTACAAATCGGATATAGGCATCGAAGCGACGCCACTGACTTTCGACGTCGGATTGAATTTCCGTTATATTTTTCACTAGCCCTTCCAACCTTTTTAAAAAGGACCGGGTCTAAGGGATTGATAACAGATTTTTTTTCATGGAGACATTGGAGGCCAGGTTGCAGCGAAGAATACACGTATCACTGTACGCGCTTTTGTTCCTTACAGTACTTTTGGGAATCAGTGTCGTGTTAGAGGGTTGTTCCGGTGAAAGCATAAGTCCAGGTAAAAAAATATTCTCTGACTATAATACGGTTGGATTTCATGCTGTTGTCGACCAGGATGGTGGACCTGCGGAGGACTGCGAACATAGTTACGTTGCGCTGGTCCGGTTTAAAAGTGAAGGTGTAGCCTTTTAAGGAGGCATCTTATAGAGGAGTGCGACCATGCTCCGGGGCAGGCTCTGGCCCCGGAGCGGGCGCCTCTAATCAATCTGCTTACGACAGGCTGTCGATCTCGGTCGCAATTGTTTCCCAAGTCTTGTTTTTCTGTGCCAGCATTCCCTGGACATCCTTAAAGTCATGCTGAACTTGCTGAAGCTTTTGGAAATCACCGTACACCTCCGGGTTTGCCATCGCTTGCTCCAGTAACGTCTTTTCGTTTTCCAAACGGGCGATCTCATCCTCGACTTTCTTAAGATCCCGTTCCAGGCCTTTTAATTTCGTGTTGGGAACGGGTGTCGCAGGAGGCTGCGGTTTCTTTTCTTCCGCTTTTTTCTGCGGCTTCGGAACCTCCGCTTTTATGCCCTCGGCTTCATTCTTTTTTCTCCAGTATTCATACTCGTCGTATGTGCCAGGATACGCTTTTATCTGCTTGTCTTCGATGTACCATATCTTGTTCGCTACCTGGCTTACAAAGTGGCGATTGTGAGAGACTACTACGAAGCTTCCTTTATACTGCTGCAATGCCTGGATAAGAATGTTCTCGGAAATGAAGTCAAGGTGGTTGGTGGGCTCATCGAGCAACAGGAAGTTAGCTTCGGAGATCAGCGTTTTCGCCAGGGCTACACGCGATTTCTCACCGCCGGAAAGGACCTTTATTTTTTTGAAAACATCTTCGTCGGAAAAGAGAAAACATCCCAATACATTTCGCAGTTCCTGTTCGGTTTTTCCGGAACCTGCATGCAGTAGTTCGCTCAGTATTTCCTCGTCGGCATGGAGCGATTCGAGCTGATGCTGCGCATAGAAGGCCTTGATTACATTGTAACCGACAATTCGCTCCCCGTCGACGGGTTCATCGCTGGCCAGGATCCGGAGCAGCGTCGACTTACCCTTACCATTGGCACCGATCAAAGCAATCTTATCGCCGCGTTCGATTGAAATGGAGGTATCCTTGAGTATTTCAATGCCGGGATAGGCCTTCGAAACGTGATTCAGGGTGACGATGTAACGGCCGGGTTGCTGATTGAATTTGAATCTGAAATTTACCGCCGCGGTATCATCCACAACTTCGTCGATCATGTCCATGCGTTCAAGCGATTTAACCCGGGACTGTACCTGGCGCGCTTTGGTGGCTTTTGCCTTAAACCTCTCGATGAATCTTTCGGTCTGCCGTATTTTTTGTTGCTGATTTTCGAACGCATTTTGCTGAATCTCCTGCCGCAATTCTTTCTCTTTCAAATAAAAAGAATAATTGCCTTCATAGGAGATGAGCTGCTGTTGCGTTACATCGACGGTCTTGCTGATGACGTTGTCCAGGAAGATCCTGTCATGCGACACGACGATCACAGCACCTTCGTAATTCCTTAAATAATCCTCTACCCACTGTATCGAAGGAAGGTCAAGATGGTTGGTGGGTTCGTCAAGCATCAGCAGCGAAGGTTTTTCGAGCAGCAGCTTGGCGAGCATGACGCGCATCCGCCATCCCCCCGAAAATTCCCGGAGCGGACGGTGCAGGTCGGTCGTGGAGAAGCCAATACCTTCCAGTACTTCCTCAGCCTTGGCCTGCATGGTGTAACCGTCGAGATGATCAAATTTTTCCTGGAGCCTTGACAGTTTTTCAACCAGGCTGTCAGAATATTCCGTTTCAAGTTTGTGCAATGTTTTTTCGATCTCCCGTTGTGTATCAACGGCATCCTTGAATGCTTCCATCGCCACGGTCAGGATAGCGTCGTCGGTCTGGTAGGAAAGAAGGTCCTGATTCAGAAATCCGATCGAGCAGTCGTTGCTTTTGCTGATCGAACCGCCGTCGGGTTTATATTCCCCGCTGATGAGTTTCAGCAATGTCGATTTGCCCCGGCCATTGAGCCCGATAAGCCCGATTTTGTCCTTCGGCTTGATAAACATGTTGGCATTTTCATACAGCGCGCGTCCCCCGATAAAATAGGAGAGGTTCGTAATTGAGATCATGGGGGCAAAAATAACGAGGTTTTAACTGGTTTTGGTTGGAATGATTTAATCTTTTCGCGGTCACAGCATAATGCCATTCAAGGAATCCCGCTGGTCAGGCATCCCCAAAAACCGTACTTTATGACCTTAACGTAACGGCTATGAGTATTTTAAAACCCTTTCCAACTTTTATACTATTGCTGGCATTGTCTTGCAGCAACAACAGCAGAACCGATGAGACTGTTCCCGGTAATGACGCGGCAGGCTCAACGGAGAAGGACACCAGTATACCGGCCATTACAGGTTATAGCAGCGCACTCCCGCTGGAAAAGATAAAAATGCCGGCGGGTTTCAAAATAGATATTTATGCCGAAGTTGAGAACGCCCGTGCAATGGCCTTAAGCCCGTCCGGAATTGTATATGTAGGTAACCGCGACAAAGACAAAGTCTACGCCGTGAAAGACACTGACGGTGATCACAAGGCCGATCAGAAATGGGTCATTGCTTCCGGGTTGAATATGCCGAATGGTGTAGCCTTTAAGGATGGTGATCTCTATGTGGCGGAGGTGAGCCGGATCACGAAGTTTGCCGGTATAGAATCGAAACTCAGTAATCCTCCTTCGGCGGTGGTTGTGAAGGACGACTATCCCAAGGAGACGCATCATGGTTGGAAGTACATTGCTTTCGGACCAGATGGCAAACTTTACGTACCGGTGGGTGCGCCTTGCAACATATGCGAGCCGAAGGACAAGATATACGCCAGCATTACGCGACTGAATGTCGATGGGTCCGGCCTGGAAATTTTTGCCTCCGGCGTCAGAAATTCGGTAGGATTCACCTGGCATCCCAAAACCAAGGCGCTGTGGTTCACGGACAACGGCCGGGATATGCTGGGAGACAATACGCCATCGTGTGAATTAAATGTTGCACCGAAATCTGGCATGCATTTCGGCTATCCCTATTGCCACGAGGGAAGCGTGAAAGATCCGGAGTTCGGCAACAAACGACCATGTTCTGATTTTGTTCCGCCGGCCGATAAACTCGGCCCGCACGTGGCACCACTCGGGCTGAAATTTTACACTGGAAAAATGTTTCCGACGGAATACAGCAACCAACTCTTTGTAGCAGAGCATGGCTCCTGGAACCGGTCGAAAAAGATCGGCTACAATGTAACGCTGGTGAACGTTTCGAACGATAAAGTTTCCGGCCACAAGACATTTGCCAGCGGCTGGCTGGATGAGGATGCACAGAAAGCATGGGGCAGACCGGTTGATGTTCTTGTTATGCCAGATGGTTCACTACTCGTATCGGATGATCAGGCCAACGTTATATACCGCATTTCTTATACCGGTGGATAAGCTGAAAAAAAACAGCAGGACTTCTTATTTAAGATAGACCGATTCGAAACGGGTCAGGAACGTTTCGCCCTGATAGAGCTCAAGTGTTTCACCTTTTATCAGGTAACGATCGGCGCGGCTTAACGCATTGAAAAAGAAATTCTCAATATCCATCCGGTCGCAGGCCATTTTGGTGGAAATAACAATAAACTTGATGGTGTTGCCGCTGAGGGTATAGCTGCCACCCATATTGTTGCATCCGCCAAATCCTTTCAGGCGTTGTTCCGATCCTTCTTTGCCAAGAACCATATAGACTTCCTTTACGCCTTCAGCTGTAGTCACGGGCTTGCCGTTGATCTCCGATAATTTCCAATAGGTATTTTCCAGGTTGGCCACACTGGTGGTGTTTTGCGTCGGTTTACACTGAGTCAACGTGATCAGGATGCCGATCAGCACAGGACATAGGCGGACTAAGTTCATGGTTTTTTAACGCAGGACAGCAATACCTGACCACTGTCCTGCGGGTATATTTTTTACTAAAGTTCCCTGATCCAGATATTGCGGAAACTTACCAGATCCCCGTGATCCTGTAAACGCAGCGGGGCTTTTTGGTGCGGCTTATAGACCGGGAAGCCGATGTACTCTGTCGGCCCGAAGATTGCAACATGATTTTGTGTAAGCACACCGTTGTGAATAACGGTGAGGTACGCGGGTGATACAACGCGTCCTTCTTCATTGAATCGGGGCGCGGTAAAAAAGATCTCATAGGTCTGCCATTCGCCTGGTTTCCGGCATGCGTTCACGAGCGGGATGTGTTGTTTATAGACCGAGCTGGCCTGCCCGTTCGAATAGGTTTCGTTGTCGAAATTGTCCAGCACCTG
>DASPJC010000152.1:0-6499 GCA_035628815.1 Ohtaekwangia sp.
AGACCGGAAAGGTGAACAAACTCCGGCAGCATATCAGCAAACCCTACCTGGAAATCCACCCCGACGATGCGCTGCTCCGGAATATCAAAGACGGCGACGTCGTCGAGATCGACAACCTGCGGGGATCGGTTCGCGTGCCGGCAAAAATAACAGACGACATTAAAAAGGGCGTCGTCTTTTTGCCGATGCATTGGGGCAAGATACTCCAGAAAGACCTTGCGCGGGCCAATAACCTGACCAGTACGCTTGTCGATCCCATGTCAAAGGAACCTGATTTTAAATATTCGACGGTAGAGGTCAGGCGATATGAGAAGCCACTTGAAAAGATGATCGTGGTAGGGGCGGGTGCAGCCGCATACCGGTTTTTGCATACCTACAGGTCGTTGAACCAGACGGATGAGATCCACGTCTTTTCGAAAGAAAAAGATCCTTTTTATAACCGCGTGTTGCTTCCGGAATATGTTAACAGCACCCTGTCATGGGAAATGCTGCAGAAGTTTAAGGCCGGGGAGTTTGAATCGCTGAACGTATCGCTGCACCTCGAGAACGAGATTGTGATGATCAACCGGACACAGCAATTCGTGGTCGACAGCCATGGCAAAAAGCACATGTATGATAAGCTCATCCTCGCAACCGGAAGCCGTGCGAACGTACCCAAAGAGGCGCCTGTCCATCTCCCAGGCGTTTTTACCATGCGGATGAAGAAGGACGCGGATGAATTGAAAAAATTCCTGAAAAACGACGGGCACATTGCCATTATTGGCGGAGGTTTGCTCGGGCTCGAACTGGCGGCATCGCTGCGCGAAATGGAGGTGAACATCTCCATTATCCAGCTGGGTAGCCGGCTGATGGAACGCCAGATCGACAACCTCGGCGGACAAATGCTGCTGGATTTTGTGGAAGAGAAAAATATTCGTGTCTTCATCAACGACCAGGTACAGTCTGTAGGCCAGGCGTTGGAAAGGCAGTTGTCTGTAAAACTCAGGAGCGGCAAGGAGCTTCTGGTCGATGCGCTGGTCTATGCGGTAGGTACACGCCCGAACATTGAATTCGCCACAGAAGCCGGACTTGAAACCGCCCGGGGCATTGTCGTCAACGATCATCTTCAGACCAGCGATCCGAATATTTTTGCCGCCGGCGAAATCGCCGAACACCGGGGAACCTTGCTGGGCATCACCTCGGCCGCGGAGAAACAGGCTGATATCCTGGCCCGTTTTATTTACGGCGACGTTCAAAGTACCTATGAAGGAGCGGTGCCCATGAATATCCTGAAATTTTCCGACCTGGATTTCTGTTCGATCGGCATGGCAGAGGTTCCTGTTAACAGCGAGGGCTATGATGAGATCCTTTTCATCGACCAATCGATGCGCTACTATAAAAAATGCATCGTTAAGGGCGATCGTTTAGTCGGCGCCGTACTGATGGGTGATAAATCGGAGTTCATTGAATTCAAAGCACTCATTGAAGACCAGATCGAATTATCTGACCGCCGGATGCAGCTGCTTCGTTCCGGTAAAAGCGCGGCACCTGTGCTGGGCAAACTGGTCTGCTCCTGTAACCATGTGGGTGCAGGCAACCTTGAAAAGCTCGTCGACGAAGGCTGTCACACATTGCACGCTTTATGCCAGGCATCCGGCGCCGGACTGGGTTGTGGAAGCTGCAAGCCCGAACTGCAGCGGATGCTGGCCGAAGTGGATGCACTCAAAATGAAAGCATGACAAATTCGTTGTAAATTTAGGATACTGTAAAGCGGGGCGACGGTGATCCGCGAAGTCCCCGGAGAAAATCTTGCGATTGATGGCGATGGAAACAAAAAAGAGTGACTTAATCCGGACCTTTGTAAAAGGGGGAATCCTCTCTCCGGCCGATATGCTGAAGATCATGGACATTTCCCGGGCCCTGGATAATAAATATGTGTTGTTCGGTTCGCGCCAGGATATTATGTTTCCATCCAACGGTGCAGACGAACAATACCTGGATAAGCTCTTCCGTGATATCGGCCTCGATTATGAACTGGGCGGTGACCAGTCCGTCTTTCAGAATATCGTCAGCTCATACGTCGCGGTGAATGTTGTTGAATCTACCCATTGGGTAAAAGAAGATACTTACCATTTTGTAATCGATAATTTTGACTTCAAGCCTAAAGTCAAGATCAACATTGTCGATCCTGTTCAAAGCATTGTTCCGCTCCTGACCGGTGAAATCAATTTCATTGCTTCACGGGAGGAGAATTACTGGTACCTGTATCTACGCGATCCACGCAAAGGAAACACCGTGGAGGCGTGGCCCAGGCTTATCTTCACACAGGATATTGCGAAGGTTTCGAAAGCACTGGAGGAATTGTTTCTGAATTTTCAACCTTTCGGCATTGACGAATTGTTTGTTATACTACAGGGAAAGATGCGGATCAATTACCGGGCTGTATCTGACAAAATTAAATTTCCAAACATTACATTCCCGTACTACGAAGGCCTGAATGCCATGCTGAACAATCAGTATTGGTTGGGACTTTACTGGCGAAATAACCAGTATGATATCGATTTTCTCAGCGCGGCCTGTCGTCTTTGCCAGGAAACGAATATCGGCAAGGTAAATATCATTCCATGGAAAGCATTCATCATCAAAGGCATCAAGGCTTCCGACCGGATCCGGTGGGAAAAATTGATGGGAAAGTTCGGGATCAATGAACGGCACTCCTCCCTGGAGTTAAACTGGCACCTGCCGGTGATTGATGCCGAGGCACTGGAGCTTAAACGGTTTCTCGTGCGGGAACTGGACCAGCAGGACATCAGCACACATGGTCTCACTTTTACGATAAAAATGAAACGGGAAATGTTTCTGTTTACCTCTATCGTTATCGAAAAAAGTACAGCGACTGAAGCCGGTGAACGTTACAATATCCTGTATGCTAAAAACTTCAATCCCAATAATATCACTTACCTGCCCTACGCAAGAGATGTGCGGAAGGAGATCATTCCGGCGTTACTGATCGAGCTCAGCAAGATGTATTACCGGCAGTTAAATCCGGAAAAGGAACAGCAGGCGGACCGCAACAAAGAACAGAAAATTATTCTCACGGCAACGAGCTACCAGTGCAGTAATTGTCTTTCGGTTTACGACAAACGTTATGGCGATGCTTTTGCCAATATACCCGCCGGTGTTTCTTTCGAAGACCTTCCCGAGACGTACCGGTGCAATGTCTGTGGAAGTACAAAAAAGGATTTTGTACCCATGAAAGAGAACGCTGAAGAAATAAGAGACAAGAATTAGCGGGTTAAGTTTTTCTCCCACCGCATGACCGGATGCCAAAAGTAAATTTCGTCTGGCTATGGCGTGGACAAATTTTTCACCGGCGTTGTAAAGCATTTCATCAACTCACTGATTGAATTATTCTTTCGATTCTTAATCGTATCTGGTCTTAACCGAAGACAATTCATCGACTTTTTCCTGGAGTGTCCATGAATTGATTACACTCCACGGATGGTCGGTGACAAAGCCGTGATGTAATTTTGGGCCATCGTTTAATTTAATTTTCACAATAAAACCCTCACGTTATGACTAAAACAGAAAACACTCCAAGACGCGAATTCCTGGGGAAACTTACCACCGGTGCAGTCGCAGGACTGGCTGCACTTTCATCTCCGCTCCTCGCAGGCACCCCTGCGCTATCAGACAACAGCATGATGTCTGATGCGGATGCATGGTTCAACAAGATCAGCGGCAAACACCGTATTGTATTCGATGCCCCGGGCCCGCACGACATTTTGCCCTTCGCCTGGCCAAGGGTATTCCTGCTGACCAATGGCGCAACCGGTACACCGGAAAAGGAATGCAGTGTTGTTGTTGTGCTGCGCCATGATGCTATTGGCTATGCATTTGAAGACCGGCTCTGGGCGAAATACAAACTGGGTGAAGTATTTAAAGCCAACGACCCGGCAACCAACGCTCCGGCGACTCGAAATCCCTTTGCAAACCCAAAGCCAGGTGATTTCAAAGTGCCCGGAGTAGGCGACGTCGCCATTGGCATCAATGAACTGCAGGCCAGCGGTGTCATGTTCTGCGTTTGTGATGTGGCCATGACGGTGTATAGCGCGGCCATCGCCGGTGATCAGGATGCGGCGGCAATCAAGAAAGACTGGATGTCAGGACTGCTTCCCGGCATTCAGGTTGTGCCTTCTGGTGTCTGGGCTGTTGGACGTGCGCAGGAGCACGGATGCAGTTATTGCTTTGCAGGATAGTAGTAGTTTTCCCGCAGATGGTAAGTAAACCTTCTGCGGGATTATTTTTTGTATGTCGCGGATTTAACCGGTGCAAAGGGACCGTATTTATGCTGTGCCTCACTGAAGGTGTCGGCGTACGGACCGAACGGATGATCGAATGGTTTAGACGTTAGGTCAGGCCAATCTTCCGGAAATTTTTTATGGGGCCTTGGCATAGTGTTAACATACGCTGCCACATCCCACGCTTCTTCGTCAGTCAGCTTCGGTTTATCATACGTCACCCCATAGGGCATGTTGGCTTTCACGTAACCCGCAAAACGCGAAAGACGATGAAGCCCGGCACTTACATTATAGCTTTCAGGCCCCCATAGCGGCGGGTATTTCCATTCAACATGGTCGCTGTTCCTTACACCCTCTCCATTGTGGCCATGGCATTCACTGCACCTGGCTTCAAATATCATCCTGCCTTTCACGGGATCAGCAGCTCTTGGTAAAAAAGGTAGTTCTGGCAAACCGACGCCCGCGGGCCTGGTTCCTTTTTCGACATCCTTTCCCAGCCACATTAAATATTCGGTGATGGCCCGCAGTTCCCTGCTGTTTTTTCCAAGCGGTTTCCCATTCAAGCTTCTCTCCAGGCAGTCGTTAATCCTTTTTTCCACCGTTTCGATCTGACCCGAGCGCGCTCGGAACCGCGGATACATCGAAGCGACGGCACTGTAATTGTTGCCGAACAGCTTCGTGCCTTTTTCAAGATGACAATTCTGGCAGTTCATGCCATTGCTGATTTGCGCGACAGTGCCTTTCGGACCGAGATATTTCGCCGTATGCGCGACTAGTTCGCGACCATATAGTATAAGCGCGCCTTTTTCAGTCCGGGGTATTGCCGCGGAATCAGGAACACGCCACAGAGATTTTGTGGCTGGCTTCACCGTAGCCTCCAGCACAATGGAGTTCGCGACTTTATCTTCCGCTGGTGAAAAGCACAGGACAGTCAACCCGAGCGCGAGAAAAAAAATCGCGACCGTGAACCAGAAGCATACACGGATGGCATGTAAAAAAGAATGCGGTGATCGCTGGTCTGGAGCCATGACGATAACGAATAACGCAAAATACGGACCTTTGGTTAGAGCGGTTTAGGTACCAAAAGGGAGACGGTTGAATAATGAGTGAATGAGTAAATGAGCGAATGAGTAAATGAGCGAATGTAGTGATTGAATACGGTACAGGAATAAATGATGAATGAACAAATAAGACCAAAACATTTACATGTTGCGGCGATACTGTCCGCCGACTTCGAACAGGGCTGTGGTGATCTGTCCGAGTGAACACACTTTGCAGGCATCCATCAACGCTTCAAAAATATTCCTGTTTTGAATGGCAGCCTGTTGGACGCGCTCAAGTTCGGCTGCGGCCTTGTCGCCGTGAAAGGAATGGAGATTTTTCAGCATTTTGATCTGGTACTCCTTCTCCTCAGTAGTCGCACGAATGACTTCCTGTGGAATGATCGTTGGCGAACCCTTTGCGCTGAGAAACGTGTTGACGCCGATGATCGGATATTCGCCGGTGTGTTTCAGCGTCTCGTAATACAGACTCTCTTCCTGGATTTTGCCGCGTTGATACATGGTCTCCATCGCGCCAAGCACGCCGCCGCGTTCTGTAATGCGGTCGAACTCCGATAAAACTGCTTCTTCCACCAGGTCGGTCAGTTCTTCAATAATGAATGATCCCTGCAGTGGATTTTCATTTTTTGCCAGGCCCAGCTCTTTATTGATAATCAACTGGATGGCCATTGCGCGGCGAACACTTTCTTCCGTGGGAGTCGTAATGGCTTCATCGTAGGCGTTCGTATGGAGGGAATTACAATTGTCGTACAAGGCGTAGAGCGCCTGCAGTGTTGTGCGGATATCGTTGAAATCTATTTCCTGTGCATGCAGCGATCGTCCCGACGTTTGAATGTGATACTTCAGCATCTGGCTCCTTTCATTGGCGCCGTATTTGTTCTTCATCGCTTTCGACCAGATCCTTCGCGCGACCCGTCCGATCACGGCATACTCCGGATCCACACCGTTGCTGAAAAAGAACGACAGGTTTGGTGCGAACGCGTTGATGTCCATACCCCGGCTGAGGTAGTATTCGACATACGTAAAACCATTCGCCAGTGTAAAGGCAAGTTGTGTGATGGGATTCGCGCCGGCCTCAGCGATGTGGTACCCGGAGATCGATACGGAGTAAAAGTTCCGGACGTTTTTCTCGATGAAGTATTGCTGGACATCGCCCAC
>DASPJC010000153.1:0-4258 GCA_035628815.1 Ohtaekwangia sp.
TGTCGCCTGGAAGAGCAAGTCGCTACGGGAGCTTCAGCGGTTGCATTGATTAATTTCCATTGTACAACAGGGTTTTCCCGGCAGTATAAAGGAGCGACGCTGCTTACGCTCAAGGTATAGTACAGGTTTGAGCTATAGCCACAACGCCTTTATTTCGCAACGACCAGATCCCTCAAACATTGGATCCACAGCGGATGATCATTCAGGCTCTCCACCAGCTGTACTTTCTCCCCGCCGCTGGCATGAAAGATCTCCTGGTACTCGTCGCCGATTTCGATGATCGTCTCCAGGCAATCCGCCGTAAACGCCGGGGAAAATACCAGCAGTTTTTTCATTCCTTTTTCGGCACACTCCCTGACCACCTCATCTGAAAAAGGGTTCAGCCATTGCTGATCGAGCCGGGACTGGAAACTGACAGTATACTTCTCCGCAGGTATGCCGAGCTTTTCGGCAAGTAGCCTTGTCGTTGCATAACACGTCGCCCGGTAACAATATTGGTTCTCCGTCGTGACGGCATGCCTGCACGACTCCGGGCAGACGCCATCCGCGTGAACCTTGTCGACCTGCCGCTGCGGCAGACCGTGATATGAAAATATCACATGATCGTATTCGCGGTGATCGTATTGACGGCCGCGTTCGGCAAACGCTTCGATATAAAGGGGGTGATCGTAAAACTGGCTCACAAACTTCACCTCCGGTATCACCCACCAGGATTGCATCACGCGCATGACCTCCTCCACGGCAGATCCTGTGCTGGCCGACGCATACTGCGGGAACATCGTCAATACGACGATCTTCGCATAGTTGTTCTTGCGCATCGTTTCCAGCACGGCAGGGATCGACGGGTTTTT
Source organism: Ohtaekwangia sp. (assembly GCA_035628815.1). GTDB lineage: Bacteria > Bacteroidota > Bacteroidia > Cytophagales > Cyclobacteriaceae > Ohtaekwangia. The sequence goes on from DASPJC010000153.1 coordinate 852, forward strand.
ATACCGCATCGCCAGATGAACGTCGTATTCCGGCCCCAGCTCCTGTTGCAACAGATCCTTTGCCCGGATGCTATGGTAAAGCAACGGCGAGCCGTCCGGTGTCCATAGCTTTTGGTAGATTTTCGCGGACTTCGATGCACGGAACGGAACGATGACGAGATTCACCAGCATTTTACGGGGGAGCCATGGAATATCGATCACCCTGGGATCATTCAGGAACTGGGAAAGGTAAGGGCGGACATCGCCCACGGCGGGACTATCAGGCGTTCCCAGGTTGATCAGTAAAACACCGGTTTTGCTTTTCATAACATTCATGCGCAAGTTAAGCCATTAACACACAGGCTGGAAAGAAGTTTTGAAATCAGGACGATTGTTGAACCCTTACTTCAGGATGGGCGCACGCTTAAACGGCCTGGAAGGATCGAACAGCTTCCGGTAGGTAGCGTGGCGCTTTGAAACAAATCCGCCCACCTGTTCCACGACATTGATCATTTTCGGATTGAAGTCGCCGATCCAGTTCATTTCATACCGGTCGTATCGCTTGTACTCCATCAATACCTTTTTTGCCGCTGTGATGATCGCCCCGTCGAGGCCTTTTCCCTGGTGTTCGGGAACCACCCCGAACAAAATGCCAAACGCCTTGGTATTCGTCTTCATCAGGTTGTGGTACAAAAATTTCAGTTTGCCGACCCAGTCCAGCCTGCCATTGACATACTTAAAGATCTGATTGATTTCGGGAAGCGAAATAAAAATGCACACCGGTTCTCCCTTGTAAAACCCGAAGAACAGTAATTTCTGGTCCAGTATCGGCTGCATCTGCCGGACGAGGCTTTTCGCCTGCCCGGGTGTCAGTTCCGGATTTTCATAACGGTTTGCCCAGGCGCGATTATAGACGGTCATGAGGTACTCCGGCAGTTTTGGAAGCTCGTCTTTCCGTAAATAACGAAAGTCGTAGTCCGGGTCGCGGGCTACGATGTCGGCCTTCAGTGCCAACTTCGGCGAAAGCGGATCCGCCACATGGCGCGCATAGGTGAGCTGATAGAAGTATACCTGGAACCCGTAGGCCTCGAAAAAATTCTTGTAGTACGGAAAATTATAGTTGCACTGGTAATTGGGCTCATGATCAAAACCCTCGATCAGCAATCCCCACCAGCGGTCCCGGCTCCCGAAATTGATGGGGCCATCCATGGCTTCCATGCCACGTGCGGCGAGCCAGGCCTGGCTTTGCCCGAACAAAAGGAACGCTGCTTTTTCGTCATTGATACATTCGAAAAATCCGATTCCACCCGTAGGCTGGTCGTTGCCTTTATAAATGGTTTTTTGATTAATAAAGGCGGCGATGCGTCCGATGGTCCGATCTCCATCGGTCAGGATCCACCGGACACATTCGCCATGCCGGAACGCCTTATTCTTTTCCGGATCGAAAATGGTTTCAATGTCCTTGTCCAGCGGCCTGATCCAGTTGGGCTCATCTTTGTACAAGCGTACCGGTAACAATAAAAATTCGCGTGCGTGTTGCGGTGTGCTTACCTCTATGATCTTCATCGCTGTTCTACTACTTGCGGTGTGCTCCTGGCTATCACGTTGTTAATCCTGTTGGGAAGCACAATATTGAACCGGGTGCCATGATTTACCTGACTGGCTACCGTGATCTGTCCGCCTAATTTATCCACTGCATTTTTAACAATATACAAACCTATCCCGGAACCGTCCGACTGCTCGGTTGCCCGGTAGAACATTTCGAAAATCTTCGCCAGGTTCACATCGTCTATTCCGATACCATTATCGGAAAAACTTATTTCCGCGCGCAGGTTATCCACGAAAATTTTAATGTTGATCTCCGGATCCGGTATATCGAGTTTCCGGTATTTAATCGCATTCGAGATCAGGTTCCTCAGGATCTCCGAAATACGCCAGGGGTCGCTGTAAAAATCAATTCCCTCGATCTTAACCTTCCGCGACATTTCCTGCGCTCCGCCCAGATAGCTGAGTTCGTTGAATGTGCGATGAATGATCTGGTCGAACTCAACCTTGCACGTGGTCACTTCCATCTTGAGATTCTTGGAATGACTGAGCACGTCGCCGATGAAGTGATCGAGGTGCTCCACTTTCTCACCGATAATATCAATATAATCCATCGGGCTGTCGGTGTTGCCGGGGAGCCGCGCGAGATTCACCAGGCCGAGAATGGATGACAACGGTGCCCGCAGATCGTGCGATACCTTGTACACAAAATTGTCGAGCTCGGTGTTACGGATCTTCAGTTCTTCCTCGACTTTCTTACGGTCGGTAAAATCCACATACACACCATAGATCCCCAGCGTCTGATTCTCCAGCATCACGGGCATCCCGTAAAGGATGACGTTGACGAATTTTCCATTGCGATGCTTCCGAATGGTTTCAATGCTGACCACGCGATTGCTGGTGATCAGGTTATTCAGGTCCACGCCTTCATGCACCAGCTCTTCCGGTACGATGAAATCGTTAATGCTTTTTCCTTTCAGTTCGTCCAGCGTATAGCCAAACATTTCCTCGAACCCGCGGTTCACCTGTTCAACCTTGCCCATGTCATTGAGCAGTACCACGGCCATGGGTATATTCTGGAACAACTGCGCCAGCAGCGTTTCATTTTTTTTGATCCTCGCCTCGGTTTGCTTGCGTTCCGTGATATCGCGGAAGATGACCTGCACACAGGGTTCGCCTTTGAAGTTGAAGGGAAACGCCATCGTTTCCACGTCGATGATGCGGCCGTCAAACCGAATGTATTTCTGTTCCACCATCGGCGCAGGCAATCCTTCCGCCACTTCTTTCATTCGCCGGATGATGCGCTGATGATGATCGGGGTGAACAAAATTCATCACATCGGTGCCGATCAGGCCCTTGGTTTTTTTTGCAGCCAGAATCTGGTGGGCTTGGGCGTTGGCAAAAAGCAGTTTCCCGTTCTTGTGAATAACAACGCCGATCGGTAGTCGCTCGACCAGCGAAAGATAGCGCAATTCCGTTTCCATGGCGGACTGCTTCCGATCGGTGATGTCCTGGATAATACCCCTGCGAATGACGATACCATCGGGCTGAAGCTCGTGATTGGAACGGACGTCGGCCCAGATCACTTTGCCGAAAACAATCATTCTTCCCTGCCATGTCCATTCGCGTGATTCCCGAATGCTTTGTTCTGATGTTTGTTGAAGGCTCGCGAGATCGTCCTCATGCACGATGGCGTCCAGGACGCCCGGGTCGTTCATCACAGCCGCGGGAGAGAGACCGAGGATGCTTTTGCAGGCTTCGCTGATATAAATGAAGCGGCGCGTCCCGTCGGGATACACGGCATATTCATAAATAACGGCGGGAAGGTGCCTGATAAGATCCTGCATAGGTGTTAGGACAAACGCGTTGACATAGGCCCCGAA
>DASPJC010000154.1:0-8841 GCA_035628815.1 Ohtaekwangia sp.
GATGGCAAAAGGCCTGTGGAAGATCAAAAAAGGAAAAATATCATCTTACCCGAGCGACGATTCATACCGCAACAGCATTCGGTGTATCAAACAGGCTCCTGATGGCACCGTGTGGGTAGCCACGGGCTATGGACTGGGCCGCTATGATCAGGCGAAGGACGATTTTACGTGGATGGGGCGGAAAGAGGGACTCCCTGGTTACTCTATCCTGTCGATGGATTTTGATGAGCATGGCGGGATGTGGATCGGCACGCTCGCAGGTGTGAGTTACTATGATGGAAAGACTTTCCGGAATTACAGCACGGCGGACGGGTTGGTCTCTAACCTGGTATGGTGTATCCACTACTCCAAAAAATATAAAACGCTTTTTCTGGGAAATGATTTTGGCGTTCAGGCCATGCATGACGGAAAGGTAACTAACGTACCGATCAACAGTCTTAGCAATACAGGTATTATCGGTATACAGTCTTATAAGGACTCGTTGCTGATCGTTGGGACCGGTGGCGCCGGTGTTGTGATCTATAATCCAAAAACACATGCGCGGAAGTTTCTCACCACGCAGGAAGGCCTTGCATCGGATTTCATCTACTTTGCCGCGGCCGACGAAAAGGACAATTTATGGATTGGTACGGAGAAGGGTATCAACCGTGTCATGCTGGACAGTCAGCTGGACATTGTCGAGAATTTATACTATGGTTACGAAAACGGGTTGACGGGTGTCGAGACGAATGCCAACGCGGTTTTTCTCAGCCCTAAGGATAAATACTTTGGGTTGATCGACGGCTTGTATGAGTTCAACGAGCTCAGCAAGATGTCGCATAAGGCTTTTGATCTGCACCTGACGGATGTTCAGATTTTTTACGGCGATCATTCTTCGCGGGAATACGGCCAGGGATGGTCAGGTTTTTTCAAGATACCAGTCAACCCACAGCTTCCACCGGACAAAAACCACATCACTTTCAAATTCAACAGGGTGGACAAACGCTACCCGGCGTCCGTGAAGTTCCGGTACTACCTCGACAACTTCGACAAGACCTGGTCGCAGCCGTCATCGATTGGCAGTGCAACGTACAGCAATCTTCCTCCAGGCGACTATGTTTTCCGCGTGATCAGCACCAATAGCAAGGGCAGTTGGGGAGGTTCCAAGATTGCCTATCACTTCACTATTCAGGCGCCGTTTTATCAGACCGCATCCTTTATCGCCGGGATGATCATCTTGCTGGCCGGCATCGTGACATTTGTCCTGTACATGCGCGTGAAGCAACGGGTGAACAAGGTGGTCATGCTCGAGCGTATCCGGGTACGCGAGCAGGAGCTTTTGCGGAAGGAGATTGCCCGGGATTTTCACGATGAAATGGGCAACCAGCTTACACGCATCATCAACTATATTAGTCTGCTCAAACTTAACGGCGGGCTTAATGGAAGCCACGATCTTTACACGAAGGTCGAAGATTCTGCAAAATACCTGTATACCGGGACCCGCGATTTTATCTGGTCGATCGACCCTGTAAATGATGAACTGTCAAAACTTTTCATTCATATCCGCGACTTTGGTGAAAAGCTTTTTGAAGAGAAGAATATCCAGTTCAGGGCTTTCAATGAGGTAAAGGATCCCGTGAAATTACCCTATGGGTTCAGCCGGGAGGCCAACCTGATCTTTAAGGAAGCGATGACCAATTCGTTCAAATATTCGGAAGCCAGCAACGTTTCCTGGCTGTTACAACGCATCGATGAAGAAAGCTTTGAAATGATTCTGGAAGACGATGGTGTGGGTTTTCTGTCCGATGAGATTGAAAAATCGAACGGCCTGAAAAATATTCGCGAAAGGGCTGACAGGATACACGCCCAGTTACGTATAACCAGTATGAAGAACAAGGGGACTAAAATAGTTCTCCAATTTAAACTCACCAAAACCCTGAAATATGGCCTTGCCCTTTAAGAAACGCGTAATGATCGTTGAAGACGATCAGGAGATCAGGAACAGTTTTAACCTGATCGTGAACAGCTCCCAGAAGTTTATGGTGGTGAATGCCTATCCATCCTGCGAGGATGCCATCGACAATCTCAATCGCGACAAACCGGAGATCGTCCTGATGGATGTCGAGTTACCGGGTATAAACGGGATACAGGGTACGAAGATCATCAAGGAAAAAAGCCCTCATACCGATATCATCATGGTCACCGTTTACGAGGATAGTGAACTGGTATTCGAAGCGTTGAAGGCCGGCGCCTCGGGCTACATTACCAAGAGTGCAAACTATATGGAACTGCTTTCGGCCCTGGATGAGATCGTCAAAGGTGGCGCGCCCATGAGCAGCCGCATTGCACGCATGGTGATCGACAACTTTCATGTGAATCCAAATTCGCCCCTGACGAAACGCGAGACAGAAATTCTGCAACTTATAGCAGAAGGCAAAACCTACACGCAGATCTCCGAGGAGCTTTTCATATCAAAGGAAACCGCTAAAACCCATATCAAGAACATCTACTCAAAACTTCAGGTGAACAGCAAGTCCGAGGCGATAGCAAAAGCTAATTTGGAAAAGCTCATTTGATCCTGTTTTCGTCCGCATTGCAGTGAGAAAAAAATCATCCCAGCCAGGGGATTGAAATTCATCGGCATTTGTGAAACTTTGTAACAAGATCCTTCATCATACGAGTAGAAATTTCTTCATAAGTTTAGGTTAATGAAATAATTTCACGAAGGATTCAGCTCTCCGGACGGGAGAGCTTTTTTTTTATAGCCCTGCCTGGTGCCGGTTCGCGGCATAACCCACGTCGTGGTATCCTGATCACGTCAATATACCCAATGTTAAGTCATTCATTTGCGCAACGCTTTTGGGAGTTTTGAATAACGTCCTGACGATTGTTAGCTCTCTGCGTCAGGGTGGAGTTTTTATTCAAATATTAACCTAAAATGTATGAGGAACTTTTTACGAATTAGTTTCCTCTGCCTGTTGCATGTAAGTGTATCATGGGCACAGGAACGCAATGTATCTGGAAAGGTGACGGCGTCGGAAGACAGCTCGCCTTTACCAGGTGTGAATGTTGTGGTGAAAGGTACCACCATTGGTACGGTAACCGACGCGGAAGGTAATTACAACCTGGCCGTCCCCGCTTCCGGAACGACACTGGTCTTCTCCTTCATCGGTCTCGTAACACAGGAAGTTGAGATCGGCGGTCGCTCCGTGATTGCTGTAAGCATGAGCCCGGATGTCAAGCAGCTTGGTGAAGTTGTTGTCACAGCAGCGGGTATCGAACGTGAAACCAAGTCACTCGGTTATGCCGTTCAGAATATTGGCGGTGACAAGATCGCGCAGAAATCTGAACCCGATGTGCTTCGCAGTCTCCAGGGAAAAGTCGCCGGCGTAAATATTCTCAGCACAAGCGGTGCACCTGGTAGTGCGACACGCATTACCATCCGCGGAAACAAATCCTTTTTCGGAAACAATCAACCGCTTTTCGTGGTGGATGGTATTCCATTCGACAACACCTACAATACGTCAAGCAACGAGTTGACAGATGGCGCTGCTTATGGCGGACGCATTGCCGATCTGGATCCGAACAACATCGAATCGATCAACATTCTTCCCGGTGGCGCGGCCGCGGCGCTCTATGGTGTGCGGGCGTCAAATGGGGTAGTCGTGATCACGACTAAAGCCGGCAGCAGCCGTGCGTCCCGCAAAGGACTTGAGATTACGTACTCAACAGGCTTTGCGATTGAGCAGATTGCGAACCTTCCTGACTATCAGAACAAGTATGGCAATGGCTCGAAAGGTGATTATGCCGAAGCGAATGGTAGCTGGGGGCCCGCTTTTGATCGTGCCGGGCCGGGCGTGAATTATAATGCTGACGGTTCCATAACGCCCAATGGAAGCGAAGTGGATTCCATTCCTTACTGGGGATCTTATGCCGGCGTATTTCCCGACCGTCCCGACATGGTACCCTACCGCGCGTACCCCAATAATGTGAAGGATTTCTTCCGGAACGGAAAAGTTTTTGACAATTCCATAACGATAAGGGGAGGAAATGAAAAATCCGTGTTCACGGTAGTTGCTTCCCGCATGAAACAGGAAGGTTATATTCCTTATTCTGACTATGATAAAACCAATATCAGCGTGGGCGGTAATACCGAGCTGGAGAACGGTTTCAGCATCGGCGGGAACATGTCGTACATCTATGCTATTCAAAACGGCCCGCTCAGTGGCTATGGGTCGGCGAACCAGGTTAGTGCGTCGGTTCTATCCCGGATTCTTTTTCCCGGACGGAACTGGGATATTTCAGGGCAGCCTTTTGAAGATCCGGTAACCCATGAAAATGTGTTCTTCCTCGGTGCCTCGGCTGATAATCCATACTATTCTGCAAAGTACAACGGATTGCGCAGCCAGGTCAATCGCATCGCGGCCAGCGTGAACGCGGGATATGATATTACCGATTGGCTCAACGTCAACTATAAGATTGGTCTCAATACATACACAGACAGAAGGAAAGAAGTTACCCGTAGGGGATCCGTCGGTGCGGCAGGCATTGGCCAGCTCATCACAGACGATATCACTTACCAGGAAATTGAATCCAATCTGTTGCTGACCGGAAACCGGGATCTCAATGAGAACTTCAGCCTGAAGGCTATTCTCGGCTTTAACGTCAACCAGCGGACCGGCGAAAACCAGCAGGTAAAAGCGGTGAACGCGGTGGCCTTTGATATTGATGATATAGATAACTTCAACGATGTGACGCCATTCGGTGGCACGTATTTCCGAAGGAGATTGATGGGCCTTTTCGGTGATGTCGCCGTCGGATACAAGGATTTCTTGTTCCTTAACCTGACCGGACGCAACGATTGGTCGTCTACACTGCCGGAGAGCAAACGGAGTTTCTTTTATCCGTCGGTTAGCACATCTTTCGTATTCACTGATGCATTTGATATCAATCCTCAGATCCTTTCCAGCGGCAAGCTGCGAGCAGCCTGGTCGCGGATCGGCAATGATGCTCCGGTGTATTCATTATACCCTACCTACAATTTGAATTTGGGCAACAGCAGCGGATTAATCGGCTCACTGCCTGGAAACGATCTGCCTTTCCGGGGACAGCCTGGCGCAACGACAGGGATCACCGTCTATGATGAGAACCTGACACCTGAGTTTACGTCCACGATAGAATTCGGCGCAGACCTGCAGCTGTTCAACAATGCGGTCGGGTTAAAGGTTACCTACTACGACATTCGGACCACTGACCAGATTGCGCCGATCGCACTGGCGGATGAGACGGGCTTTAACCAGCTGATCACAAACTTTGGTGAAATGTCGAACAAGGGATTGGAAATCGGTATTGATGCTACGCCCGTAAAACTCAGCAACGGATTCACATGGACCGTGTACGGAACATTTACACGCAACAGGAATATTGTTGAGAAACTGGCACCGGGAATCGATCAGATCGTTTTGCGCAACCTCTATGGCGGCCAGGTTACACCGACACTCGTCGCAGGATTGCCCTATGGCGCACTGCGTGGTACGTATAATGTTCGCGACGATGAAGGCAATCTGCTGGTCGATCCTGCAACGGGATTGCTGATCCAGTCGCAGGACTTCAAATACATCGGCGATCCTAATCCGAAGTTTCTCGCCAGCCTTGGAACCGGGTTCAGTTATAAAGGCCTAACCCTGTCGTGCCTCTGGAACTATCGCCATGGCGGTGATCTGTATTCGGCGACGACACAATTTTATCTCGGCCGCGGTGTGACCAAAGACACCGAGGACCGCGAAGGTTACTTTATTGTGCCGGGTGTCTATGGCGACACGGATACAAACCTCCCGATCCTGGTCGATGGCCAGAAGGTTCCGAACACGACGCAAGTCCTCCTGAACGATGTGTTTTTCCAGACCGCCGGCGGATCATACGGCATTAATGCTGCCGATGAGATGAGCATCTTCGATGCCACGGTGCTGCGGTTAAGCGAAGTAACGGTGGGATACGAACTGCCGAAGGCCTTGCTGAGCAAGACGCCTTTTGGATCCGTGAGCCTTACGTTTACGGGAAGGAACCTGTGGTATAATGCGCCGAACTTTCCGGAGCACACAAACTTCGATCCTGAAACCAGCTCATTCGGTGCACAGAACTATACGGGCCTTGAGTACAATGCCGCACCTTCTGTGAAACGGTATGGCGTGAACCTGCGCGTTTCATTTTAAGTAAACATTACGACTATGAAATTCAGTAAACAGATAAAGATATGGACAGTCGCGACACTGAGCGTCTTCGCTTCAGGTTGTGAAAAGGATTTCCTCGATATAAATGTCGATCCGAACAACCCCTCGACGGTCACGCTGGGGCAACTGCTTACTTCTTCGGAGGTAACGATGGTGAACTCGTTCGGTATTGGGAGTAACGGGCTCTCTACCCCGACTTCGATCCTGGTTCATCAAACCGTGCAGCGGGGAAGCGTTGATGCCTACTTCGTTTCCGGTGATGATTTCCAGATAACAACAGCCTGGCAGAATCTCTACTCCGGTGCATTGATGGATTATAAAAACATTATTGACCAGGGCACCGAACAAGGTGATCTTCAATATGTCGGGATTGCTAAAATACTTTCGGCGTACACGTACAGTATGATGGTTGATGCATGGGGCGACATTCCGTTTTCCGAAGCCCTGTTGGGTGCAGAAGCGCAGTATCCGCATTACGATGATGACGCGGCGATTTATCCGCAACTTATCGCGATGATTGACGATGGCATCAGCAATCTTGCCAGCGAAGAAGGTGTTGCTCCCGGCCCGGATGACGTCATCTATGACGGTGACATTGACAAATGGAGGAAGTTCGCGAAAACACTCAAGCTGAAACTGTACAACCAGATCCGCCTGGTCGATGATGTCGCCGACGAGGTGAACGCCCTGCTCGATGAAGGCGACCTGATGGAAGAAGGTGGCGACTTTGAATTGGCGTATGGTTCCTCCGTTTCTCCGGATGACAGAAATCCGGCTTTTGTACTGGAGTACACGCCCGGTAACCGTCCTTCCTATATCAGCCCGTATTTTTATGAAATACTAACTGATCAGAGTAATCTGAATGATGTGCTGGAAGGGATCGTCGATCCGCGCGTGCCGTATTACTGGTTCGACCAGCTGGAACCGGGCGACGCGGCCCAGAATCCCGTGGAGTATCACAATACTGAAGACGGTTTTTTGTCCATCTGGTTCGCTTCACAAGGAATCAATCAGGGCTTTCAGCAGGATCGTTCTCTTTCGGTCCTGGGGCTGTATCCGATCGGTGGAAGGTATGATGATGGCGAGGGGGGAGAAGTTAATCTTACCGGTGAGGTGTCTGGCCCCGGAGACGTAGCCCAGCGCCTGTTGCCTTACTTCAGCTCCCTGTATATTCAGGCGGAACTCGCGTTGGAAGAACCCGGCGTAACCGGTGATGCACGCGAATTATTTGAGGCGGCCATGTGGGCATCGTTCGATAAGGTGAATGCCATCGCTGACGAGGCTGGCGCTCCCCTCATTGAAGAAGAGGACATCGAAGCGTATATCACAGAAGTGCTGGAAAAATACGATGCTGCCGGAAACGCAGGCAAACTCGAATTGATCATGACAGAGAAATGGATTGCCAGTTTCGGATTTTCAATGGATGCCTATACGGACTACAGAAGAACGGGATATCCGGTCATGTTTGATCCAAACAGCGATCCGCTGCCTTTCACCATCACCAGCCGCGGATACCCTGTATCACTGCAGTACAATGCGCAGGCCGTTAACCTGAATCAAAATGCGCCGAAGGATCCGAAGGTTGTTACAACCGCGCGCGTATTCTGGGATCCCAACTGATGAATGGTTTAATCTAAAATGTAATGAGTATGAAAAATCAAATACGATATATTGCGGTGCTGGTGCTTACTGTTTTCTCTGCGATGTCGTGCGAAGACAGCTCCAAAAACCCGCTTCCCGGCTATAGCCGGAGCGCTATTCCGGTCTTTACACCTAACGAAGATGACAGCGGGATAATTAATTTGCTCGACCTCTCAGAAACCAACCTTTCCTTCGCGGTCGCAACAGATGGGCGGGTCGAAGTTGAGCACGTGGATGTGTACCTTACCTATACCAACAATGTTACGAAGGATGTTGATTCGATTATGTTCGAAACCATTTCAACGTTTCCCGCAAACTTTACCCTGACGCTGGATCAACTGCTGGACCTCTTCGATCCCGAGGTGGTTACGCAGGATTCGCTAAGCATCGGCGATGCATTCACATTCGGGGGATACGTCCTGCTGGCGGATGGCCGCTACCTTACGGGGGGCTACAGCCCTAGCGTTGTTGCGAACGAACCGGTAACATTAAACTATAACGTGGCTTGTCCTTCTGATATACCCGTAGGTTCTTATACGGCTACGCAAGCCGATGAGGACGAGTGGTTTGGCTCGGCGACCACCAAACAGGTTACCATTACAAAGGTGAATGGCACTGCCAACCAGTACCTGATCTCGGATGTTTCGGCAGGTGGATACGCCTTCTGTTGCCTGGCTTTCAATTACAAAGCGGACCAGCCGGCAATTATATCAGACATCTGCAATACTATTATTGTTACGGGACCGTCCAGTTCCCAGATCGTTACCGGACCGGGCGACATGCAGGGCTCCTGGGATCCTGAGACGCAAACTTTAACGGTGTACTACCAAGATACACTCAACGGAAGCGACGATCTGAAGTCCGTTTTCGTGAAGAATTGATGGCTATCTGACTTTGGAAAAAGGCTGCTCCCGGGCAGCCTTTTTGTTTTCTCATCCGATTACAGAACCATGTAGGTTTTGATGTGATTTTTGTGGGAAATTAAAATTGA
>DASPJC010000155.1:0-2830 GCA_035628815.1 Ohtaekwangia sp.
CCTGACGAGACGGCTCGCATCCGGCTGTGCGGGATCAAGTCCGCCCAGGATACTGAGGCTATAGTTCACGCAGGCAGCATAGCTGGCAAAGCCGAGCTCCAGATCCCTGGCCAGGCTTCCCGGCTTCACAATGCTGATAAGGTCATACAGGCTCCCGAATGAGATGCCGATCATCAGAAAGACACATGCCGCGCCCCACAGTTTGTCGGGGGTGAGAAATTCACCGGAGAATATATCCCTTATGGCAAATGCGATAACCGTAACTTCGAGCGGAAAAAGCAGACCGTGGACAGCAAAAAGATATAACTGACGATCTGGAAAATGAATGATTTCATAGTATGGAAATTCGCCCAACATCCCGGTGCCGATGCTACCTGCCAGTAAGAGAAGAAATATCCGAAGTACCAGCTTGTTTTTTGTGAAATTCCGGAGCAGGTCCCATAAAAGGTAGGCATACAATCCGGCAAAGGAGAGAAAGATCGTGATCACGAGTTTTGCGGCTGGCGTCTTCGCGCCATCGAAAACAAACTCAGACAACGTCAGGCCGAATGTAACGATGATGATCTGGAGAACTACAACATTGCGATAATCTTTTCGCTTTTCAGCACTCAGTTCTACGGCGTTCTTCGCGTGTGGTTGGACAGGCATGCTGGCGGGGGTTCACGCAGAAAGATACGACGCCGGAACCAATATTTAAAGCCTAAGACCACCGCAGCGGGCAGGATCTACGAATTTAAGTGGCTTACAGTGAGCGGTAAAAGCTACGCAGATCCTTCGACCCCGCAAGAGATGACAAACCCTTGACTACGAAATGACCGTTGCTGTTTCAGGATTCCATTTAACAATTTTCTTCTCGAAGTAACTTTTGTTGGCAGCCAGTGCAGGGCCTCCCGCGCGCATGCCGAACCAGGCGTCCTCGACAATCCTTTTTCCGTCGCGTATGCCGTTGTAAAAGTTAAGATGGTGGTCCATGTTGGCGCTGTATCCCTCCGGTGCTTTGAATTCAATATCCGGCTCCGCTGTGGCAGGTTGTATTGTTGGATAAGTGGCTTTGTACCATTTTTCATACTCACGTTGTTGCGCCTGGCTGAACGTGTTGAATGAATCCCATCCGCCATAACTGGGTACGTCTGAAATCTTGTGGCGGATAACTTTCACAGCGCCCCAGCCCATGATAATTACACCATCGGTTCCAATAAGGCGGAGGCCTTCGCCGCTTTCACTGCCATCCGCAAAGTTCACACGCATCTGCAGGTTGAACGCCGGATGCTGTTGGCTTTCCGGATAATCGTAAATGCCAGCAATGATATCCGGCACATCGCGACCGTCCTTCCAATAACGAAGTCCGCCGGAAGCGAATATTCTTTCAGGACCTTTGGAACTTGTAATCGCGTGAAGGGCGGAGAACAGGTGTACAAAGAGATCGCCCGCAACACCGGTGCCATAGTCCTGGTAGTTTCTCCAGCGGAAAAAACGAACCGGGTCATACGCGACTTTCGGCGCGTCGCCAAGAAAGTTTTCCCAGTCCACCGCACCTGGCGTTTTTGCGTCTGTCGGAATCGAGTACTGCCACGCACCATTGGCGCTGTGCCGGTCCATCCAGGTTTCGACGAGGACAAGTTTGCCGATCACGCCAGACTCGAAAAGCTCCTGCGTTTTTTTGGTGACGACTGAACTGACACGCTGACTGCCAACCTGCAGTACTTTTTCCGTTTTTGCCTGCGTTTGAATGACGGCAGCGCCCTCATCAAGCCTGTGAACCATGGGCTTTTCCAGGTACACGTGTTTGCCTTTATTCATGGCTTCTATCGCCATCCGGTCATGCCAATGATCACTGGTAGCGATAATGACAGCATCGATGTCTTTCCGGTCGAGAATTTCCTTATAGTTACGCGTGGTGAAAAGATCGGCGCCATAAACCTCCTTTGCATGCTGTAACCGGCCTGCATACAGGTCGCAGACGGCAGCCAGCTTGACACCTGGAACTTGCGTGGAGGTCGCGGCGTTGTTGAATCCCATGATGCCCATACCGATCACGCCGATGTTGATTTGATCGTTTGACGAAATCCGCGAAGTGTAAGGTTGAACGGGTAATTCAACGATTCTGCCGGGCCTGGCCAACAGCGACGGCGTTGCACCGGTAATAAGCGCAGTAGCAGCGGCTTTTTTCAAGAAAGATCGGCGGGAAGACGATGATGGTTTTTGCATACAGTTACATTTGGTATAGCCTTGGAAGTTACGATATTTGCGGTTTATCAAAAGCCCTCCCGGCATCTGTGGGGAAATAAGCGGACGAGAGGGTTAATTATTATTTAAATGAGATTAAATCTGTTCAGAAATAAAAATTTTGCCGTCGATCTGGGTAACACCAATACCCTGGTCAGCGACAAGGGCGGCGTACGGCTGTCACAACCTTCTTACATTGTGTTCAATGCGTCGGACAATACGGTCAAGGCGGTAGGGGACAAGGCTTTCAACATGTATGAGAAAAACCATCATGAACTGAAGCCGGTCAAGCCGATGAAGGGCGGCGTGATTGCAGACTATGATTCGGCCACGCAGATGATACGCGAACTCATCAGGCAAGCCGACAATGGCGCGTCTGTGCTGAGTGGCTACGACAATATTATCACAGGCATACCCTTTTACACCACAGAGGTAGAACGCCGCGCGCTTCGTGATGCGATGGACCAGTTCAATGCACGCAAAACAAGCTTGTTTTATGAACCGCTGGCAGCAGCCCTTGGTATCGGGCTGGATATCCGTGAGCCCGAGGGTAAAATGGTGATCGACATCGGCGGCGGAATCACTGAGATCGTAGTGATATCGC
>DASPJC010000156.1:0-6001 GCA_035628815.1 Ohtaekwangia sp.
CTTTCAGGAGGCGCTGGACCGCCAGGATCATGACTTCATCCGGAAAACGCTTCAGGAGGTAAACCCGGCTGACATCAGCAGCCTGCTGTATGAATTCTCTGCGGCGGAATCGAAGTACGTCATCGACCTTTTGTCGGTAGAGACGCGCTCGGAAGTTATCCGCGATATGGATTCCGATGTGCGCAAGGCTATTCTGAAAATCAGCGCGCCGGAAGAGATCGTCGTGCTTCTCAACCAGCTCGCCTCTGATGATACCGCGGACATTCTGCACGAACTGCCGGTCAAGGAAAGAGAGCAGGTATTGTCGGGCCTGGATGCCGAACTGCGCACCCAGGTTACGGAGCTCCTGCGCTACGAGGAGAACGTCGCCGGTGGTTTGATGGCGAAAGAACTGATCAAGGCGCGCACACACTGGACGGTGGTGCAGTGCATTGACGAAATCAGGAAGCAGGCGGAGAATGTATCCCGGTTCTATACGGTGTTTGTGGTGGATGAAAATGACCGGCTGCTGGGGAAAGTTGCGCTGCAGGATCTTATTATTTCAGACGCGCGTAAAATTGTTGCGGATATCTATGATGCAGAGATCATTTCTGTGGAAACGTACATGGAAGACTGGGAAGTCGCCGAGATCATGCAGAAGTACGATCTTGAATCAGTGGGCGTCGTGAATGTTCAGGGCCAGCTTGTCGGGAGGATCACGATTGATGACGTGGTGGATGTGATCACGGAACAGGCTGAAGAGGAGCGTCAGATCATGGCCGGTATAACCGAAAATGTCGAGGAAGATGACAGCATCTGGCGCAATACCCGCGCCCGCCTTCCCTGGCTATTGATCGGTATTGCCGGCGGTTTAATGAATGCAAAATTCATGGGTCTGTTCGAGGAGGAGCTCGCGCGCATTACGGCGATCGCATTTTTCACACCCCTCATCCAGGCAACGGGTGGCAATGTGGGCATCCAGTCGTCGTCACTGGTCGTGCAAAGTCTCGCGAATCCTGATTACGTCGATGATGGCTTATGGAAACGCCTGGTAAAGGTTTTCTTCGTTGCCGTTCTCAACGGTGTTTTTCTTGCGTTGCTGGTTTTCGCGGCCAACGTCGTGCTCTTCCAGGAGTACCAGCTGTCCACCGTAGTGTCGCTGGCACTGTTCAGCGTCGTTGTTTTTGCTTCTTTCATCGGCACCATTACGCCCCTGATCCTGAACCGTTGGGGATACAATCCAGCGCTTGCCGCAGGTCCGTTCATCACCACCACCAATGATCTGTTGGGACTGACACTTTATTTTTTCATTATTCACCTGATGCTCTGATAACATGCGTTGCCTAGTTGTAGATCCCATGCATGAAAGCCTGTTCCCCATGTTGCGTGAGATCGGATGGGAAGCGGATTACAAACCGTCCATATCGCGGGATGAAATCCGCCGTATTGCCGGGGAATACGAAGGGCTTATTGTGCGAAGCAAGACCTCGATCGATGAGGATCTTCTCGGCGCACAGCCACGGTTAAAATTTGTCGGCCGCGCCGGTGCCGGCCTGGACAACCTCGATCTCCCATACCTGCAGGAAAAAAAGATCCGGGTGTTGCATGCGTCCGAAGGAAACCGCGACGCCGTTGCAGAATACACGATTGGCGCCTTGCTGAGCCTGATGCGGAATATTCCCAAGGCCGATCGCGAAGTGCGAAACCTGGTATGGGACAGGGAAGGAAACCGCGGCGAGGAGCTGATGGGGAAAACGGTGGGCATTGTGGGCTGCGGTAATATGGGATATGCCTTTGCCCGGCGACTCAGCGGCTTTGGATGTAATGTTTTGGCCTATGATAAGTACAAAAACGGCTTCTCCGATCAGTGCTGCCGTGAAGTTACCATGGCCGAGCTGGCCGAACAGGCTGATATCGTAAGCTTTCACATACCACTGACAGGGGAGACCCGCGGCATGGTAGACCTTGATTATTTCAGCCGCTTCAAAAGATCAATTATCGTTCTAAACACCGCGCGGGGTGAAATTTTGAAACTATCGGATCTGCTGGCGGCGCTGGAAAGCGGAAAGGTAAGGGGGGCCTGCCTGGATGTGCTGGAAAATGAAAAACTGAACACCCTTTCGCCGGAGCAACGGAAAGTTTTGAATTCACTCGGCGAAAGGACTGATGTAATATTCACCCCCCACATTGCCGGATGGACGTTTGAATCGCACGTGAAAATTAATGTAGCTTTGGTTAACAAGATCAGTACCCTATAGCACAAATTTTATTCGTCACTCGTAATCAAGTTTCCACCCATGGCTTTTTCAGAAAAGCGCAAGAAGATAAGTGAGTTTTTAAATTCGATCATTGAAAAACCGCTGCTGACGTCTGCGCTGGTTCTGCTCTTTGTAACCCTGCTGGTGCTGGGCCTCAGTGCCGAATACTACATCAATGAATTTGATACGTTTATCCAGCAGGTGCTGGCCGAAGCGCACGGTATGATCTTCGATATTGCCGTCATCGGTATCCTGATCTTCTGGCTGAATCAAAACGGCGAGATCCGCCAGCGTATCCGTACGTATAAGGATGAGATCGACGACTTTCGTTTGTGGGAGTCTGAAGAAGCGGCGTTCCGCACGGTAGGGAATATCAAGCGACTGAACCGCCATAAGATCCACGAAATAAACCTGGTTAATTGTTATCTGCCCCGAACCAACCTCAACTATGCGAATCTCGCGTCGTCGAACATGAATTCGGCTAACATTTCGCAATCGTCACTCATTGAGTCCAACCTGGAAAATGCGCGGCTCAATCAAACCAATTTCGAAAATTCAAACCTCAACCAGGCCAACCTCCGTAGTGCCTATGCCAGCGGCGCCAATTTCAAGGACGCCTTCCTTATTAAAGCGCAGTTTGAAAATGCATTTCTTATCAAAGCCAATTTCGCCAATGCTTTTCTTATGGAATCAAACCTCCAGAACTGTTATGTCATGGGCGCCGATTTTGAAAACGCCAGTTTATATAAAGCAGACCTTCGGGGGGCGAAGGGCCTGACGGTGGAGCAGCTTTCAAAGGTCAAGACGCTTTACCTGGCGAAATTCGACGAAGAGATCCTCGAACAGATCCGCACCAGCCTTCCGGCATTGGTGGGAACGTAGTTTTTGCGGGGAATCAATAAAGTATTACCTTTGCTATTCAGCAACGGTTTCGGGAACGAGGCCGTTGTTTCTTTTTTTTTAATAACCGACAGTAAGGTATAATGTTAAAATCATGAGTAACAAGATTTCATACTACACCAAAGACGGCCTGGAGAAACTCAAGCACGATTTGTCGACGCTGAAATCAAAAGGTCGCGCGGACATCGCGCGGCAGATCGCCGAAGCCCGTGATAAGGGAGATCTTAGCGAGAATGCGGAATATGATGCCGCCAAAGACGCACAGGGACATCTCGAGGCGAAGATCGCTCAGCTCGAGGATCTTGTCTCCAATGCCAGACTGCTGGACGAAACCAACATTGATACGTCGAAAGTATCGATACTCTCGAAGGTGACGATAAAAAATAAAAAGAACGGTGCATCGGTCACCTATACACTCGTGTCCGAGGAAGAAGCCGACCTGAAGGCGGGTAAAATATCGACCATGTCGCCGATCGGCAAAGGGCTGTTGGGCAAAAAGAAGGGAGAGACCGCAAAGATCAAGACACCGGCGGGGGAGATGGAATTCGAAGTGCTCAACATCGGACTGTAAAAACTGTCGCATCATGCCATCGATCTTCACCAAAATTATTAATCGCGAAATACCCGGTTACATCGTCGCGGAAGACGATCGGTACATCGCTTTCCTGGACATTAACCCGCTGGTGCTGGGACATACACTCGTGGTGCCCAAGCGGGAAGTCGATTATATTTTTGATCTCGATGACGCAACCCTGAGTGGCCTGACGTTGTTCGCAAAGAAAGTCGCCGCGGCCGTACGGGAGTCCGTGCCCTGCAAGCGGATCGGCATCGCGGTGATCGGCCTGGAAGTTCCCCATACGCACATTCATCTCGTTCCCATGACCACGATGGGCGATATTAATTTCAGCAGGCCGAAACTAACACCTTCCAAAGAAGCCCTGAAAGAGGTTGCCGATGCAATCGCCTCGCGCTTGCAGTAAAGATGCACTCCTCCAAAGCGTTTCTTTTTTCTTGACCCATTTGTTTCAAGCAGACGCGCCGTCCAGTTTCCCGGACATTCTATTCATCCGCTTGATTTGTCCAGCACGCCGAAACTACATTTAACAATCGTTTCGCACAGCTGCTGATTCTCCATTTTAGAAACGCGACGTACAACGGTGTCCCTGGGCGCAATGCACAGGCGACGGTTGCACCTCCCGTTATGTGTTCTGTATTGCTCAAAACTGTTATCTGCTATGAAAACATTGAGATTCATCACCCACTTTTCAAATGTCTGCCCACTGTTCGCCGGTACCGAAAATTTTACCGCGATCGATCTAAAGCCGTCACACTCATGGTTGATGGGTACACGCGGTGCCATTGTATGTATCCTGAATTCGATTCACTGGCCATGAAGCGTCTCCTGTCAACGATCCTGCTCCTGTTTGCCGCCCTGCACCTGGTGGCACAGTTAAAAACAGAGGCTGTTCCGCTACCGCCATCACCGACAGCAATGGCCCTGATGGAGTACGTGAATATTCCGGTACACTATTACAGTGGTATCGCCGCGGTAACGGTACCGCTGTTCGAGCTGAAGGGAAACCGCATGACCATGTCCGTCGACCTCAGCTATCACACTTCAGGTATTAAGGTTCAGGATATTGCCGGCACCACGGGGCTCGGTTGGAACCTGAATGCGGGCGGCGCCATCACGCGCGTGGTCAGGGGATTGCCGACAGAAATTTTTTGCCCGGATTATGAACGCAGCCATTACCGGCACATGCTGTTCGGGCTGTGCGATAGTCAGCCCGACATATTTTATTTCAATTTTCTAGGTCGTACGGGAAGATTCGTGCTGGATAAGGAAGGCAATCCTGTGCTGATGCCATACCAGAATCTTGATATTTCGCCGGGTGTCGGACCATTGGCGTCTTCATCATGGATCATCACAGACGAGGCAGGCTATAAATATTATTTTGGTGAATCGCCCGCATCGTACGAATATTCGAATGCCGAAGTGATGGAACATGGACAGTACAAGGGTGGCGATAATGTCAAACGCTATATTTCAGCCTGGTACCTCACACGGGTTGTTGATCCTAACGACCGGGCAGAATTAACATTGCAGTATGAGTCGGGTGCCACGCTTCAGTACGAATATTATGCTTCCCGCGCTTCAAAGGTCATCTACCAGGCTGGAAGCTGTCCTGCCGCCCGCAACGTTGAGCACAAAGCGAATACCCGGATCGAGGTCGAGTCGCCGAAATACGTGAAAGAAATCAGCAGTCACCAGGGACGGGTTTCATTCACCTACAGCACGGGACGAAAGGACCTTCCCGGTGGAAGACATCTTACCGCTGTCACACTTTCCAGCAGCGGTATCCTTCGTAAATACAACCTTCACTATGATTATTTCCGGCCCACGAATTCTTTTCTCGATCCCGGATTTCTTCCACCTTATCCTGATCATGCTTTTGCAGGATGGCCAGAGGCCTGGCGTCTCAAACTAACACGGATTAAAATCGATGATATTGTCTATCGTGAGTTCACGTACAATCACGTGTATGATCTTCCTCCGAGGAACAGTGTCTTTGAAGATCATTGGGGGTACTTTAACTGGCGCGACCGGATGTATCCGATGGGGCAATCCCCGGGCTACTGGTCAAAACTTCCCGCAGTTTCATATGACGGCATTGCTGTCGACGGCGCAAAGAAGGATTTTCATTTTGAGAGTGCGAAAGCGAATATCCTCACCATGATCCGGTATCCGACCGGCGGAACCACCGAATTTATGTATGAGTCCAGCAACAATCGGGGCATCCGCGTGGCCAGGATCATTGACAGGGAGGGAGACAAGCTGGTGCAGGAGAAACAGATTTTTTATG
>DASPJC010000157.1:0-17470 GCA_035628815.1 Ohtaekwangia sp.
CGCCCGCAAGAGCTGCCACCGTAAGAAGGACCACCAAAGAAACAGACATCGAGATCGACCTTAACCTGGACGGCAGCGGCACCTCGTCCATATCGACCGGGCTGGGCTTTTTCGATCACATGCTGGATCAGCTTGCCCGGCACGGCAATGTCGACCTGAAGATCAGGGTTAAAGGCGACCTGCACATCGACGAGCATCATACGATCGAAGATACAGCCCTGGCGTTGGGTGAAGCGTTTCTAAAGGCGCTGGGCGACAAGCGCGGCATTGAACGCTACGGTTTCACCCTGCCGATGGATGACTGCCTGGCACAGGTAGCGCTGGATTTCGGGGGCAGGCCATGGCTGGTCTGGGATGCGACATTCACCCGCGAAAAGATCGGCGAGGTGCCAACGGAAATGTTTTACCATTTCTTCAAATCATTTTCCGACACGTCGAGGAGCAACCTGAACATCAAAGCGGAAGGCACGAATGAGCACCATAAGATCGAAGCGATATTTAAAGCTTTTGCCAAAGCGGTGAGGATGGCCATTAAGAAAGACGGAAATCAGCTACCCTCCACGAAAGGAACATTATGAGTAAATGAGCCCAAAAATGCGTAACGCATGAAACTGATCATCATAAAATACAACGCCGGGAACATACAATCCGTCTCGTTCGCACTCGAGCGTCTGGGTATTGATTTTAGGATCACGGACGATGCAGAAGAAATACAACGCGCCGATAAAGTAATCTTTCCCGGCGTCGGGGAAGCCAGCACCACGATGAAATATCTCCGTGATAAAAAGCTGGACAAGGTAATCGTCGATCTTAAACAGCCGGTGCTGGGAATCTGCCTGGGCATGCAACTACTATGTCAGTATTCGGAAGAAAACAATACGACATGCCTCGGTATCTTCAATGAAACTGTGAAATTATTCAAACCCTTCTCGGGCGAGAAAGTACCGCACATGGGTTGGAATAGCCTGTCCGTTAAGCCGGGCTGGCTCGACCCGGTACTGCAGGGCCAGCATGTGTATTTCGTCCACAGCTACTATGTCCCTGTAAACGCCTTTACGGCTGCAGAGACGTCTTACATCAACCCGTTCAGTGCGGCCATGAATGAGAAAAATTTCTACGCGGTCCAGTTTCACCCTGAAAAGTCCGCCGCCGCGGGAGAACTTGTACTGAAAAGCTTTTTAAAACTATGAAGATCATACCAGCCATTGACATCATCGACGGAAAATGTGTTCGCCTCACCCAGGGCGACTATGCCCGGAAAAAAATTTACAACGAGCATCCCGTTGACGTGGCCAAGTCGTTTGAGGATGCCGGCATCGCCTACCTGCACCTTGTCGACCTGGATGGGGCAAAAGCCGGCCGTGTCGTCAACTGGAAAGTTGCCGAAGCGATTGCCACGCAAACCAGACTCAAGCTGGATTTCGGTGGTGGAATAAAAACGCGGGAGGATGTTCAAAAGCTGCTTGATCTCGGTGTTGAACAGGTTAACATCGGCAGCATGGCCGTAAAGGAACCCGATACAGTCAGGCGCTGGGTCAGCGATTTTGGTAAAGACCGCATCATCCTGAGCGCCGATGTGAAAAATGAGATGATCGCCTTGAATGGATGGCAGGAGAATTCCACGCTATCCATCACGGGATTTATAAAAGATTACCTTCAATATGGTATTGAGTATGTGACCTGCACCGACATCAGTACTGACGGTATGCTGACGGGTCCGAATTTCGAATTGTACAAAAAATTACTGCTGAGTTTCCCCCAGTTGCACCTGAGTGCTAGTGGCGGGGTAAGTTCGGTGGAAGACATCCGGGAACTTCGTCGAATCGGTGTTGACGGCGTGATCATTGGAAAGGCGATTTATGAAGGTAAAGTCGCTGTCGGTGAATTGATGGATGCAGCATAATTAATAGGATACACAACGCCGTGCTTACAAAACGCATCATACCTTGCCTGGACATTAAAGATGGGCGGACCGTCAAAGGAATTAACTTCGTTAATATCCGGGACGCCGGCGATCCGGTAGCCCTCGGATCACTGTACGCACAACAAGGTGCCGACGAACTGGTGTTCCTGGATATTTCCGCCACCAATGAACAACGCAAGACCTTTGCCGCGCTCGTGAAGGACATCGCCCGGCATATCAATATCCCGTTTACGGTGGGCGGCGGCATCAGCAGCGTTCAGGACGTGGCGCCTTTGCTGGAGGCCGGCGCCGACAAGGTAAGCGTGAATTCTGCCGCGGTAAAAAATCCGAAGCTTATTGATGACCTGTCGCGGGCGTTCGGCGCACAATGCATTGTCCTGGCCATCGATGCACGCAAATCGGATAATCAATGGGTTGTTCATACCCACGGCGGACGGCAGCCGACGGAAAAGAAACTATTCACATGGGCAAAAGAAGGTCAGGAACGCGGCGCGGGAGAAATACTTTTTACCAGTATGGATCACGACGGAACAAAAAATGGTTTTGCTGTCGATCCGCTTTATAAACTCCACGAGCTCCTGCAGATCCCGGTGATTGCATCGGGCGGCGCGGGGAACATGGCCCACTTTATCGACGCCTTCGTGCTGGGCAGGGCCGATGCGGCGCTGGCGGCCAGTATTTTTCATTTCGGTGAGGTTAAGATCCCCGAACTCAAATCGTTCCTTCAACAAAAAGCAATCCCTATCCGATGATGGCTAACGCTAAAATTAACTTTTCGAAATTGAACGGAATCGTTCCCTGCATCGTACAGGACGCCACCACCGCCCGCGTGCTGATGCTCGGCTTTATGAATGAAGAAGCCTACCGCAAGACGCTGGCAGAAAAAAAAGTCACCTTCTTCAGTCGCAGTAAACAACGTCTTTGGACCAAAGGCGAAAGCTCAGGAAACTTCCTCGAACTGGTAGACATCCTCATCGACTGCGACCAGGATACGTTGCTAATAAAGGCTCATCCCAAAGGCCCCGTGTGTCATACCGGGAGTGATACCTGTTTCAATGAAACGAACGAATTGTGGAATCTCGGCGCACTGGAAAGGATTATCCAGGACCGGAAAAAAAATCCACAGAAAGGATCATATACCACCAAGCTCTTTGAATCGGGTATGAACAAAGTGGCACAAAAGGTAGGTGAAGAAGCGGTCGAACTCGTTATCGAGGCCAAGGACAACAACAAAGACCTTTTCCTGAATGAGGCTGCGGACCTGATGTATCACTACCTCGTACTGTTAACGGCAAAGGGATACGCGCTCGACGATGTTACCGGTATATTAAAGACACGCCATCTGAAATAGCCGGTCAGATCTGTTTTTTAGGATACGTCTTGAGGTATGTCAACGTATAAGTTATGGTAGATCCTCCGCTGGATTTGGTATAGACCCCTTCAAGGATATCGGAATCGCCATGGTATGTAAACGTGAAGGTGAGTATCTCTCCATCCGGTTCGATGTGCTTGCTTAAAAAACCTCTTTCCTCCGACAACGTGGTAAGCGTTGCAACAATGGGAAATTCAGGAGCACCCTTCTGCGTGAGGGAGACTTCAATAAATTCATTTTCGGCGCCTTCACGGTCCCTCATAATCGCAACACTCGCATAATTATCTTTCCGGTCTACCACTTTTTCCCGGACCTCGGATGACAGCAAACCCTTTCCGCGCTTCACCACAACGGCCGAGACGGAATAAATACCTTCGATTGATACCGGCGATGATGAGGGCTTTGCAACATAGCGGCGAATCATATCCGTTACGTCAACTTTTTGATAATCGTACTTTTTCTTTTTGGTCAAAAGGCCAGAACCAAATTGCGCAAATCCCGGCGTAGCGACTGCGCCCATCCATAAAACCCAAACGATCAATTGCAGGATACGAACTGACATATCTTAGTATTTGATATCTGTATACACACCGCTCATACTTGTCCGGCACGACAACTTACCTTTTAACGCCGTAGGTTTAAAGAGCGATTTTCCCAGCAGCATCCGGACGCATTCCTGGATGCCTTCCGTGATCGACGGGTGCGGGTGAACACATTCCGCAAGCTCTTCAATCCCCTTGTCCATCGAAATCAGAAGGGCTACAGCCTGGATGGCACTGGACGCATGATTCCCAACAACTTTCATTCCGAGAATTTTCATATCACCGTCATTGGTCACCAGCAGCTTGATGAAGCCCTGTGTATTGCGTTTGGCAATGGCCCGCGGAATGCAGCTGTAGTCCAGCGTCACCACCTTGTAATCCACTTGTTTTTCCCTGGCCATCGTCTCGTTCATACCGACACCGGCCACTTCCGGATTGAGGAACATGATGGTGCTGATGTTTTCGTAGACCAGCTTGCGCTGCGGATCACCGAAGATCTTTTCCGCGGCATAACGACCTTCCAGCTCGCCGACGTTCACCAGCGAAATGTCGGCCGTGATGTCACCCACCGCATAAATATTTGAAACGTTGGTCTGCGTATCATTGTCCTCTATTCCCCTTTTGCTAATGCTGATCGCGACACCGTCATCCCACAGGTCTTCATAGTTTGGCGTACGGCCCACGGCAACCAAGGCCTTCTCGACATTGAACACTTCCTTGCTGCCGTCATTGTACTCGAGTTCGTATTCTACCCGGCCGCGCCTGACATCCATGCGAATCAGCCGTGAATTCCGGTGAATCAGAACACCGCTATTCTCCATGTTCCGCTCAATGACGCGCACCACATCTTCATCCTCGAAGGGGAGAATGCGATCGCCTTTGTCAATGAGGTGAACCTTTGTTTTTCCGAAGCCTGAAAAGATCGTGGCATACTCACAACCAATGACACCGGCGCCGACGATGACCATGCTTTCGGGGAAATCCTCCATATTCTCGATGCCCTCACTGGTCATGACAATTTTCTCGTCAATGGGCAGTTCCGGAAGCAGTCGCGGCCTGCTGCCTGTCGCCAGGATAATGTTATCTGCCCAAACCACGTCTTTGTGATAACTGCCGGTATCAATTTCAACCTCGTGCTGGCTGACCAGCTTGGCCAGACCGCGCCGGAAGGTCAGCAACCCCGCATGATGCGAATCTTCCATCAGGTGCATGTGATCTTCCAGCATGCCTTTTCGCTCGGCAACGGCGCGTCTTACTTCATCCTGTATTTCTTTGTAATTAATGGAGGGTACCTCCAGGTTAAACCGCTTGAGATTTTTAAGGAAAGAGGAGGTTTCGCGCGAGAGCTCCCACCATGTTTTGGATGACAGCGCGCCGTGGGTGACGCCTGCGCCGCCGACATGACTGCGTTCGATCAGCAAAACTTTTTTCCTGAAGTCAAGCGCGCGCATGGCCGCAGCATATCCGGATGGTCCTGCCCCGATTACGACCAGGTCAAATTTTTCCATAAGATGTAAATCAACTAAGGTTCTCTGTACAAGGTACCAATTTACCGGGAGCGCAAAAAACGCAGGAATGTGGTAAAGCTTTTAACCGTGTGCGGACAATCTTTTCAACTATAAGTTATTGATAATTAGTTAACTTTGGGTAAGCGAGGAGTTGTACTGTTATGGTTTCCCAATGAGCCTTTGGACTGATATTTCAAATACTGGATTAAATTTTGCGAAAAACCCTGCTGAACGGCGTGGCATTTTGCTTTGCAACCAGATCAGTTCAATTTTGATTGGCCTGCAGTGTATCCTGTTTGCGATCTATGCTTTCTGGTACGGTTGGAATGTGATCACTGCGATCATGCCATTCCTGGTGTTTTTGTACCTCTTGCCTATTCTCCTGAACCGGAACGGATTTATCAATGCCAGCCGGATATGGCTATCCGTACTGATACCGGTTATCGTACTGGCCATCTCCCTTTATGCAAAAACGCTCTATTATGAGAACCAGGAAGAACTCGATTATTTCACGTTCCGGTTCATCATGCTGGCAAGCTGTGTTTTTCCGCCCATCCTGTTCTCCATTCGCGAACCCAAGTTCCTGATCACGTTTCTGGCCTTCGATCTGCTGACCCTGATGCTTTTTGATCCCCTACATCATTTGTTTGGTGTTCCGTATAACAAGGACGGCATGTCGCTTTATTATTATTACTTCACCAACGTTGTAGTCTTCCTCACCTTCAGTCTCATTGCCGGCGCCGTCTGGTTCATGAAATGGACTTCCGAAAAATTCGAGGAAAAAAATGATGAGCTGATCGAAGACCTGAACCTGATTAACGAACAACTGGTGGAGAAAAATGCCGAGATTGAAGCACAGAACCAGGAGATCATTGCACAGACCGAACACCTGAGCGCCAACCAGCAAAAACTCACAGACGCCTACCGGCTGATCGAAGAGCAACGCAACCTGTTATTCAAACAGAATAAAAATCTGTCGTCCGAAATCGTCGAGAAAAATAAGAACCTGACGGAAACCAATGCTGAGCTTATCAAACACAACAACGAGCTAAGGCAGTTTTCCTACACCGTTTCCCATAATCTCCGTGCGCCCGTGGCCAGCCTGCTGGGCCTGATCACGCTGATGGACCGCGGGAAACTCGTGGATGATAACCAGGAAATATTCCACCACCTGAAAACATCCGCGCAACGGCTGGACACGATCATCAACGACCTGGGCAAGATCATTGACATCCGCCACGGGATCTTTCACATCCGCCAAAAAGTTAACCTTGAAAATGAGCTTAGCGAGATCCTGAAAGTCCTGGAAAAAGATATCCGCGAGCGCGATGTGCTGATCGAACGAAACCTTGCCGCACCGGCCATTTACAGCATACAACCCATGGTCCATAGTATCCTGTACAACCTGATCAGCAATGGTATAAAATACTGCTCCCCCGAACGCCGTCCTGTTATTACCGTGTCGTCCCGCGAAGATGACAAAAACCTCATCCTGGAAGTAACGGATAACGGGCTTGGGATCGACCTGGAGCGATACCGAGACAGCTTGTTTAAATTATACAAACGCTTTCACGTCCACATGGAAGGTAAAGGATTGGGCCTTTACCTGGTGAAGTTGCAGACGGAAGCATTAGGCGGATACATTCATGTGGAAAGTGAAATAAACCGGTTTACTACTTTCACGGTTTATCTGAGTAAACCGGAAAACATCAAGCGACAGATCCTTTACAAGGAGTCGTACGCGGAAATATTTTATGACGCGCAGCTCAACGCCACGGGTACTGTATGGAACGGCCCGCTGACCAGCACCCAATACAGGAGCGTGTTTCTGAAATGTCTCGAATTTGTAAAAGCATACCATACACCGAACTATATTACCGATCTTTCGCACCAGGGACCTATCGGCAAATCCGATCAACACTGGATGTTCGAACAGATCCTCCCCGAAGCGGCGCGCAACGGTCTACTCAGAATTGCAGCCATCCGCCCGGATGCGATGGATGAGGTGGTTGCAGGGTATGTCGCCGGCATCAATGAAACCACAAAGCGACTCGGATTCAACCAGGCATTTTTTTTAACCATGGAAGACGCGATGGACTGGATCCAGCGCGAGAATGAAAAAGCTTCCTTACGATTCAGGGAAAATGAAAGAAATTATTGAGCTCGACCGCGAATTGCTGCTATACCTGAACGGGTTGCATACACCCTGGCTGGACCCAGTCATGCTGTTCATTACGCAAACGCTGGCGTGGCTTCCCCTTTACCTGCTACTGCTCTATCTTGTTTACCGCGACTACCGGAAGGATATGTGGATCGTTCTGCTGGGCATCGTTGTGACCCTTCTTTTAACCGACCAGATCACCAGCACGATCATGAAACCATACTTTGCCCGGCTTCGTCCTTCGCGGGAACCTGCCCTGCAGGGACTCGTTCATCTCGTCGACGGTTATACAGGCGGTAAATATGGATTCGCGTCCAGCCATGCCGCCAATACCTTCGGCGCGGCAACGTTCTTTTATCTTCTGTTCGGACGTACAAAGAAATGGATTGCGTGGTTGTTTCTATGGGCTGGTATCATGACGTACAGCCGGATCTACCTCGGTGTTCACTATCCCGGTGATATTCTCGCAGGTGGCATTATCGGTGTGCTGGCAGGATGGACCGGCTTTAAGTTTTATCAATGGCTGATGCGCGCCATGGACAAAAGAAGAGAACGGTCTATCGGACCTTAGCATCCAGCAGCCGCTGAACATACTTACCAATAATATCAAATTCTAAATTAACGACATCGCCCGGGCGCAACCGGTGAAAATTGGTGTGCTCATAGGTATAGGGAATAATCGCTACCGTGAAGTGGCCCTTCCCTGAACCAAAGCATGTGAGGCTTACACCGTTTACAGCTATCGACCCCTTTTCGACCGTTACATTTCCCAACGCCGCGTCATACGCGATCTCGTATCGCCAGCTTCCGTTTTCGTCGACAATGGATTTAACAACACCGGTCTGGTCGACGTGCCCCTGCACAATGTGACCGTCAAAACGCCCGTTGGCTACCATGCAGCGCTCAAGGTTTACTTTGTCGCCCGTTTTCAAGCCTCCCAGGTTCGATTTTTCAAGCGTCTCCCGGATCGCAACCACTTCATAGAAATTTTCATCTGATGCCACCACTGTAAGGCATACGCCATTGTGCGAAACACTTTGATCGATTTTGAGCTCCCGGCTGATTGGCCCGCAAAATCTGAAACGGAGGTTCGTCCCCTCGGGCCTGATGGCCGAAACTTCAGCGACAGCTTCAATAATTCCTGTAAACATCCCCTAAAATAAGGCATTCCGAGGGTTTTAAAAATATTTTGGTTTATAATATAAACTAGTTTACATTTATGCCACCAACCTTCAAAAACATGGAAACTGAAAAATTAACCGCCCGCGAGAGCCTTGATATCATCACGGCGATGATTGAAAAAGCAAAGGGGAATGTCCAGCGCAATGCCTTTTACTTTTTGCTGTGGGGATGGGTGATCGTACTCGCCAACCTTGGAATGTACACACTGCTTCGTGTCGGCTATGAAAGGCCTGCGCTGGTCTGGCTTATTACGATACCCGCCTGGATTTATTCCATCTACTACGGCTATCGCAGAGAAAAGTCCCGGGCGACGACCACGCATTTTGACCGCATCAGTACGGGGCTGTGGTTGAGCTTCGGCGTTTGCATTTTTACATTGGTATTCTTCGGATACAAGATCAACTTCCAGTTGAATCCCGTCATTCTTCTGATCACGGCAGTGCCGACGTTCGTCTCGGGCATCATCATTCGCTTCAAGCCATTGATGATAGGCGGTGTTGCCTTCTGGGCGTTCGGGATCGTAAACTTCCTGGTGCCGATGGACCTTCAGTTTCTCTTTGGCGCAATGGCGATTGTGTGCGGTTACCTGGTGCCGGGGTATATGTTGAAAAACAAGGAGGCACAATAAGATGTTTGATGATTTAGATCCATTGCTCCATTCACAGCTTCGCCTGGCGGTAATGTCGCTGCTCATCAGCGTGGAGTCCGCGGAATTTACATACCTGAAAGAAAAGACGAACGCGACCGCGGGTAACCTGAGCGTACAACTGGATAAGCTATCGGACGCGGGCTACATCGCTGTTGAAAAATCGTTCAGGGGCAAAAAGCCATTGACAACCTGCAGGATCACACCGAAGGGAGTCAAGGCATTTGAAAAATATATAGCCGTCCTAAAACAATACATTGATAAATAACAACACTATGAAAAATCTCCTCCTCGTTATCGCGCTCATTGCCGGAACATCTGTCGGCAGGCTTATGGCCCAGGAAGTGGCAAACAAAGAAAAAATGAAAGTCTTCGCCGGCTGGATTGGCCGGTGGCAAGGGGAAGGATCCATGCAGCGAGGTCCGGGCGAGCCGAAAAAATCCACCGTTGACGAACGGATCGAGTCGAAGCTGGACGGAACCGTGATGGTGGTGGAAGGAGTAGGCAAAGCGTTGCCCGGCGGCGAGGTTGTTCATCATGCGCTGGGCATTCTTTCATACGATCAAAAAAGCGATCAGTATAAATTCCGCACGTACCTGAACGATGGCCGGAATACGGATGCCTGGTTCAATGTGGTTGGCGAAAACAATTTCCAATGGGGATTCGATATTCCAAACGGTGGCAAGACAAGGTATTCCATCACACTGGATCCGGCACAAAAGAGCTGGGTCGAGATCGGCGAATACACTGCTGACGGAAACAACTGGTTGAAATTCTTCGAAATGAGATTGACAAAAAAAGAATAGCGGTCTTTACGCTAATTGTTGATAGCGCATTTCATCACAATGCGCTATTTTTTTTCCACGCACTGTTATTTCACGATTTCGTACTGGAAGGGAAGCCAACGCGCCGCTTTTTTATGGAAGTGGACCCTCACCGGCACATCGCCCCTTTCGCCGGTGATGTTGAAGGTCATAAATGAGAGCGTATCAGATGGGTGATCGCCGGCGTTGATAAGGATACCGTACCCTTCGATCTCACCAATAAGATTTTTTATTTCAGCCTGTTCGCCGATATAAACCTTTGCACGCTGAAACTGCTCGGAGTTCCGGAGATGAACCTGGTACAAAGCCAGCAGCACAATGAATACAATGAGGGCGGCCGGGACCAGGAAATATATCCGCATGGGATGACGACAGGGTTCTTGATGAACCTAAAAATAACAAATTGTTGAACCGTCAAAAAGAATAACAACGGGTTAATGGCTTTTTTTAAACGTAAGCGCATTGCTTTGAAATCCAAGACGCACCACCAGATTGCCGGGGTAGATCGCGTCACGGTACTCCGGCAGGATGTTGCAGGCAACGATCAGCGTCATGTCGATATTTTTCCGGATGGCCATTCTTTTACCAATGCCGGTCAGCAGTGCGTTTTTCCAGACAACGGTACTTTCCCCTCCGATGGAACGTTCCCGGCCCGGCGAGTTCCGTGCGAATTCCCCGTACGCAAAGAAATTACTTAGCAGGTCGTAATGCGCAAAAGTTTTGTAACCGATCAACTCCGGGCAAAACGATGAGGTGCGTTTTCCGTAAGTATTGCGATACGATCCGCCACCACCCGCGAGGAAACGCGGCGTCACCTGATAGCCAAGCCCGAGGCAAAAATCCAGCGCGCGTTCGTGCAACGTTATAATGTGGAAGTTGGCCGACAGCACAAGGCGGTTAATGAACGACGTAGCTTTCAATGCGGCCGCCTTCGAGGTTTGTGCGGACGGGGCGTTCGGCACACCATACTCCGGCAATAAGGCGCGCCATTCGTATTCCTGGACAAGTATTTTGTCGCGTGGCGGTTGACCATCCTTGTCAAACGACGGATGACGCTGGGCAAATGAAGCGCATACCACAAGGGTAAAAAAAATTACCATGCAACATTTCATACAACGGGTACTTTTAGTAATTCGGGCGTAGCGCTCGGGAAGACTACTGGCATTGGGGGTCGGTTATCAAACACCATTCAGCGGCGAACGGTAAAACGAAGCTAGATAAAACCCGCTCTCCGTAAAGCAGGCGGCGGCAGGAAAATTAGTTCAGCCGTAATCTGTTAACATGCAGACGCTGCAAACGGAACCGTTTTTTGAATTTCTATTTAACAAGGCTACTGATTTAAGAGCACATAAATGTCCAAAGACATAGAAAAACGTTGTCCCGTCGGAGGCGGTTCTCCATTAAAACGCACCAATTCAATCGATTGCATTAGATGAAACAGGCTGGTCTACGCCGAAATGCAGCGTTCCACGGCAATTTGATCTCGATTCTCAAACGGATCGCATGTCTTTTATCAAAGGCTTACCGTTTCGTATTATTTGATGTATTTTCAGCCGATTTTTGGTTATGGCACTTTATACTACATATCCCGTTCAACTCGCCAACTCACTCTCCGGTAAGAAAGAGCTTTTTACAGCCATCAATGAGGGGCATATCGGGATGTACGTCTGCGGACCCACCGTTTACAATGATGTCCACCTGGGAAATGTCAGGACATTCCTCACGTTTGATATCATCACGCGCTATTTCCGGTACCTCGGCTATAATGTTCGCTATGTACGCAACATTACCGATGTCGGTCACCTGGAAAATGATGCGGACGAAGGTGAAGACAAGATCGCTAAAAAGGCACGGCTGGAACAACTCGAGCCGATGGAAATCGTGAAGCATTACACTGAAGGCTTCCACCATGTCATGCGGCAGTTTAATATCCTGCCGCCAAGCATCGAGCCCTCGGCCACTGGGCACATCATCGAACAGATTGAAATTGTAAAACAACTTATTGAAAAGGGGTTCGCCTATGTCGTCAACGGCTCTGTTTACTTTGACGTTACTACGTACAACAAACAGCATCATTATGGAATACTTTCCGGGCGCGTGATCGAGGATCTTATCGAAAGCGGCCGGAAGCTCGACAGCCAGGATGAGAAACGGAATAAAGTTGACTTCGCCCTCTGGAAAAAAGCCTCTCCTTACCATATCATGCGCTGGCCCTCCCCGTGGAGTGATGGCTTCCCGGGATGGCATATCGAATGTACGGTGATGAGCACAAAATACCTGGGAGAAACATTTGACATCCATGGCGGTGGGCTGGATCTGAAATTTCCCCACCACGAGTGCGAAATCGCCCAGTCAGTGGCTGCCCATGGAAAAGATCCGGTCCGCTATTGGATACATTCCAATATGCTTACGGTAAACGGCCAGAAGATGAGCAAATCGCTGGGCAACTCGTTTTTGCCCCGGGAATTATTTTCCGGCAACCATGCTTTGTTAAAAAAAGGATTCAGTCCGATGACAGTACGTTTTTTCATGCTGCAATCACATTATTCCAGCACGCTTGATTTCTCAAATGAAGCGCTGGAGGCAGCGGAAAAAGGTTTCAAGCGGCTGACCAACAGCCTGGGCATTGTGAAAAAGCTTTCCCGTCCGGAAGGGGGCGCTGGAAAAAAGGAGGTGAACGAAGCGTTAAGACGCCTTGTGAAAGACCTCCATGTACAGATGAGCGATGACTTCAACTCGGCAAAGACGCTGGCAGTTTTGTTCGAAATGTCGTCGCGCATAAATGACCTCAAATCGGGAACTCTGCCCGTCACCGATGCCGATGGCGAAACCTTCGAGGAATTCAGACGCGCTTATGTCGCCTTCATGGAAGACGTGCTGGGTTTGAAGGAGGAAGCAGAGCACAGCCATGAACTGTTGAAGGGCGTTGTGCATGTGCTGATCGACCTGCGCAAGAAAGCGCGCCAGGACCGCAACTATGCGCTGTCCGACCGGATACGCGACGATCTCAAAAAACTCGGCGTTCAACTCATGGACGGGAAGGATGGCGAGATGAGTTTTACAATCGAATAGTACATACGGGTAGTATGTTTAGTCCAACGATCGTGCTTAAAAAAATTTTTATCCTGCCCATTCGCTTGTACCAGCTGAGCATCTCTCCCCTGCTGGGCACACACTGCAGGCACATGCCTTCCTGCTCCCAATACACGATAGAGGCCATTTTGGAGTGGGGCGTAATCAAGGGTATATGGCTGGGAATAAAAAGGATTTCACGTTGCCATCCCTGGGGAACCAGCGGGCACGACCCGGTGCCGAAAAAAACACGCAGCACACCAGACCGGCCATCCCGGTAATCAACAAAACATAGAAAGGACACACAGTTTTCAGGGCGGAAAGATTACATTTAGCGAAATCTTGAAACCCAACGTATGCCTGACTTTCAGATAAAGAAATCTTCCAAATCGTATGACGTTTGCATTGTGGGATCCGGCGCCGGCGGCGGAATGGCAGCCTACATGCTGGCAAAAGCCGGAATAAAAGTGCTGATGATCGAAGCCGGACCGATGTATGACCCGGCAAAGAATGTCACGCAACTGAAATGGCCGTATGAATCTCCACGACGTGGTGCTGCCACTGCCTTCAGAAATTTCGGTGACTTCGACGCGGCCTATGGTGGCTGGGAACTGGACGGTGAGCCTTATACGCACAAGGACGGAACAAAATTCGACTGGTTCCGGTCGCGTATGCTGGGTGGCCGCACCAACCATTGGGGACGTATCTCATTGCGTTTCGGGCCGAACGATTTTAAACGCAGAAGCATTGACGGTCTGGGTGATGACTGGCCCATCGGTTACGACGATGTGAAACCGTATTATGATAAGGTGGACAAACTCATCGGTGTGTTCGGAAGCGCCGAGGGAATTTATAACGAACCCGACGGGATCTTCCTGCCGCCGCCCAAGCCGCGACTGCACGAAATATTTATCAAGGATGCGGGCAAGACGCTCGGCATCCCTGTTATACCCTCCCGCCTTTCCATTCTTACAAAACAACTGCCCGATAACAAAGACCGCGGTGCATGCTTCTATTGCTCGCAATGTAATCGCGGCTGCCAGGTCTATGCCGACTTCTCATCGTCGTCGGTACTGGTGAAACCCGCGATGAACACGGGCAACCTCGATGTCATTCCTAATGCCATGGCCCGGGAGGTACTCACCAATGAAAAAGGGCTTGCAACAGGGATCTCGTATGTGAACAAAGACGACCTCCAGGAATACGTTGTCAATGCGAAGGTTGTCGTGCTGGCCGCGAGCGCCTGCGAATCGGCGCGGCTGCTGCTGAACTCAAAGTCATCACGCAACCCCAATGGCCTGGCGAATAGCAGTAACGTTGTGGGAAAATACCTCCATGATTCCACCGGCGCGTCAATGGGTGGGATACTCCCGAAACTCATTGGCCGGAAACGTTACAACGAAGATGGTGTCGGCGGCATGCATGTATACACACCGTGGTGGCTGGATAACAAAAAGCTTGATTTTCCCCGGGGCTACCATATTGAATATTACGGCGGCATGGGTATGCCCGGGTACGGGTTCGGCTTCGGCATCCAAAGTACAAATGGCAAATACCCCGGACGTGATGGAAAACAAAAGGCTGCCGGCGGTTATGGCGCGTCACTGAAAGATGACTATCGCTATTTTTACGGCGCTACTTTCGGAATGTCGGGACGCGGAGAAGCAATCGCGCGCGAAGACAACTATTGCGAGATCGATCCTTCCGCGGTTGACAAATATGGCATTCCGGTATTGCGCTTTCATTACAAATGGAGCGACCATGAGATCAACCAGGCAAAACACATGAAAGAAACATTTGCCGAGATCATTCATACAATGGGCGGGGTTGTGACGTGGGGTAAGAGCACGGCTCAGGAGAGTTACGGCCTTGAAACACCGGGCAGGATCATCCATGAGGTGGGAACGACGCGCATGGGTAATGATCCTAAAAAATCTGCGGTCAACAAATTCAACCAGGCCCACGATTGCAAGAACCTGTTTGTAGTGGATGGCGGCCCCTTCGTCTCGCAGGCTGACAAAAACCCGACCTGGACGATCCTGGCGCTTTCCATGCGTGCCTCCGAATACATTATCGAAGAAATGAAAAAACAGAACATCTGACCCATCACAAACTAACGACCATGGACAGAAGAAAATATCTGAAAACACTTGCCGCCAGTACCGTTGGCGCCGGCGTACTGCTCCAATCCTGCGATCCCAAACCCAAGGAAGAAGCGCTGGCACCGGTAGACTTCACCATCGACCGAACGCCGGAGGAACTGGCTCACGAGCGAAAACTCATGTCGGAAAAGTTCTTTGACGAACACGAGATGAAAACCATTGGCGTACTGACCGACATCATCATTCCGCGGGACGATGTCTCGGGCAGCGCAACGGATGCCGGTGTCCCGGATTTCATAGAATTCATTGCCAAGGACATGCCGCGCTATCAGACGCCCATCCGCGGGGGTATCAAGTGGCTCGACATCCAGTGTCTCAAAAAATACAATGCCGATTTTGCTTCGCTTTCGGAGCAGCAACGCATTGAAATGGTT
This sequence comes from Ohtaekwangia sp., assembly GCA_035628815.1. Taxonomy (GTDB): domain Bacteria; phylum Bacteroidota; class Bacteroidia; order Cytophagales; family Cyclobacteriaceae; genus Ohtaekwangia. Next base: position 15,768 of record DASPJC010000157.1, read on the forward strand.
GACCAGATTGCATTTCCGGAACAGGCAAAACCGGAGATGGCGCCGGGTGTCGCATTCTTCAACACGATGCGGGACCTGACAGCCTGTGGATTTTTCACCAGCAAAATCGGTATTGCAGACCTCGGTTATGTCGGCAACCGACCAAATCAGTGGGACGGGGTTCCGAAGGAAGTGCTCGCCCAGTACGGCGTGCAATACGATCAGCGCACGCTCGACATCAGTGTAAAATTCGACACCTGAGAGGGTGCTGGTACTGTCCTGCCCTGTCCTGTAAGTATTTTGAATTTATCAACCGGAAGGTGAATTTCACGCTGACGGATATTATTGTTTACCACATTAATTAATACCACGTATGCCAAAACAAATATCAACACCCGCTGCCGCAGTTTCGCGCAGGAACTTCCTGAAGAATGCGGGTATGGCGGCTGCAGCCTTTACGATCGTGCCGCGTTTTGTACTGGGCGGAAAAGGATTTGTCGCCCCCAGCGATACCGTTTACATTGCCGGCATCGGTGTAGGAGGCAAAGGTGTCAGCGATCTTACCGGCCATGCGAAAAATCCGCATGCACGTATTGCGTTCTTATGCGATGTCGACGATCGGATGGCCGTCGAGTCGAAAAAGAATTTTCCCACGGCGAAATACTATAAGGATTTCCGCGTCATGCTCGACAAAGAGAACAAGGGCATTGATGCGGTTTCTGTCTGCACGCCCGATCATACCCATGCCGTTGCCGCCATGGCCGCGATCCAGCGGGGAAAGCATGTCTATGTACAGAAGCCGCTGACCTATTCGATATACGAAGCGCGCATGCTGGCGGAGGCTGCAAAAAAACACAAAGTCGTGACGCAAATGGGCAACCAGTATGCTTCGGCTGATTTTGTGCGGACTACCAAAGAAATGATTGACGCCGGGCTGATCGGCGATGTGCATACAGTGATCGCCTTTACCAACAGGCCGGTGTGGCCGCAGGGTATCCCTGCCCCTACTGGCAAATTCGATGTTCCCAAAGAACTCGATTGGGACCTATGGCTGGGCCCGGCGGAGTATCGCGATTTCAATCCCGCCTTCCTGCCGTTTAACTGGCGTGGATGGTGGCCGTATGGAACCGGGGCTTTAGGAGACATGGGATGCCATATCATGGATCCTGCTTTCAGGATCCTCCCGATCGACTTCCCTACCGAGGTGGAGTGCAGCACAACCACCAACTGGGAGGGTTTTTTCAAAGTCGCACATTACACCGACAGCTGTCCCGCATCATCGATAATTCACCTCACGTTTCCCCGCAAAGACGGTAAGGGCAATATCAAGCTTACGTGGATGGACGGTGGCCTTCTCCCCGAACGCCCCGATGAATTGTTGCCCGAAGAGCCACTCGGTGACGGCGGCGGTAATGGATTCATTTTCGAAGGCACGAAAGGAAAACTGATGGGCAATTATGCGTCGCCCCCCACCCTCCTTCCCACGAAGCGGATGACGGAAGTGACTTTACCAAAGCCATCCATTCCGCGCATACCGGGCGCAGAGGCCGGCCACTATACCCAGTGGGTGGACGCCTGCATGAAAGGCTATGGAAAGATGGAACTCAGCTCACCCTTCGAATACGCCGGCCCGTTCACGGAAGCGGTATTGATGGGCAACCTCGCCTTGCGCAGCTACAACCTGGTTGTAAAAGATGCCAGCGGCCGCGACACTTATCCGGGGA